>JAKAST010000007.1 GCA_021828155.1 Microcaldota archaeon
TTGTAGTTATATCAGACAGGGGGTACCCATCGACAATAACATACGCGGAGAGCAACGGTCCGAACAAGGACTATGTCGACTTCCTGAAGTACATAAACTCAAGGTTTCCCAAACCAGACCTGCTGTTCGTGTTATACGCGCCACCCGAAGTGCTGCTGAACAGGGTTCAGAAGCGCGGAGGCACGGCCGAAAGATTCGACGAGCTTGAGACAATCAGGAACATAGGCGAGAGCTACAGGCGCAACTACGCCGATGCATTCTACGTAGATGCCTCGCAGAGCAGGGAAGAGGTGCACAAAAGGATCCTTGATGAGACAAAAAGGCTTCTCAGGAAGCTCGCTGTCCAGCCAGTATACCCAGCTGACGGATGAAGAGGCAAATAGCTGCACCCAACGCCAATCCCAAACCGTGGTTCTGAACCTATATATATCTGGATAGCGCCATAGCATGTATCCAATATGCCGACAGGGTATGACACATGACGGTTACAAAATCAGTCAGACCTGACGCAGAGAGGTCAAGGCTTGCCAAAATAGCAGATTTGTGCGCCGCGGCCGATAACCTGCATTACAGATGCGAATTCGAATATTACCCTAAGGACTCGATGCTCATTCTCGTGTACAGTGAAAGGCACTCTGATCCTGATGCAGTGGATGTGGTGGGCAATGCCAGGAATGTTGCAAAAGACCTGTGCGCAAAGGGCATACATGCATTTTTTCAAGAAAACGGAGTCAAGAAGCCTAGGGTTATTGTCACAGGCATAGATTATTCCGACGCCGTACTTGTCGGATTGATGCTCACAGTGCCGGGCATATTCGGACGCCCAGAGGGCCTTTCTGAAATAGAAAAGATGGTATACAGCAACAGGCTCTTACGCTTTAGTTTTAGTGAACTTGATCATGCATACGTAGCACTTACGTTTGGAAATTCGGTATATGCCGAGATGCCTTCCCCAAAGATCGCACAGGCCCTCGGCCAGGCATTCGATGCCAGGTTCGACTTAGTCGAGCGCGAAATACGCATAAACGCATCTGTAGATTCGCTCCTTGCAATCATAAAGGACGGCCAGCACTATGGTCTGGATCTAAATCCTGCGCTTAGCGTATACCTTTCGTTCAGGCTCAAAGGCGATGGCATCAGCCTGAGAGAAATGAAATATGGCACGTCAGGAGAAGCTTACGATACATCAAACCGCGAAGTAGTAAAGCTGTATTTCGGCGGAGGCGGCAAGATGGAGTTCTCCGATTTCATAGAGATGATCAAGGAGGAGCTTGGCCAGCAAAGGAGGTTCAATACTGTGATTCGAGACCTGAGAACCTCTGTGTTAGACGAATCAGACCTCTACTCGTATCTCATACATGAGTCAGGTAATCAGGTAAAGTCAGAGAATAGTGTGGAAATCGATGTTGTTCAGGTGCAGCCCGACAGGCTGCAAGCGGTGTACCGGGCAGTGAAGGACGTCCTCTCCATTCTTACAGGCAAAAAGTAGAAAGATAATGCGGCAGCAGCCCAAATTCCGTATCGGCTAAAAATACTGCTCACATAACATATTACGGCAGCATAACTTAAACAGGCGTGCCCGCGCCGAAGCGCAGGCACGCACCGATGTTTCCACCGGTCTTCTGGGTTGCGCCAGAGAACCTGGCACTATTATTTTGCGGCTAAAGTATTTAATCATTTACTTTAATTCGTATTCTTGTAGTAAAGTATAAATAGTTTGATATGCATATCCCTAACGGGAAATGCGCTGCCTGCGCTATACAAGTGGCAAGCCGGTGCGTGCACTTCTTCTTGGGTTGTCGCTAGAGCCAGCAGCAGGTTTCCTGGGTTGTGAAAATGGAGAACTTGGAGAGGGAGCGGAAGCTCTACAAGAGGCACCTTCGCAGGCGCTTCCTGGACGAACGGAAACTCAGGCAGGTATTGGATTCCATGGTAAGGGAAAGGAATGAGGCATACGCCATCAATGAAGAGCAGAAGGCCGAGCACGAAGGCATGGCGGACGACGGTCAGATGGTAAGCGCGCTTGTAGTTCTCGTAAGCGACGCCATTTGGCTAGCGAAGCTGAGCCAGAAGATGAGGATCGAGGTAGGGAGCGACAGAAGCTACCAGATGCGTGTCCGTGCATCGTGGCGCGGAATCTTCGCCGACGGCTTTGGCAAGGCTATGCAGTGACTTTCTTTTCCTTACCTTTTTCTTTTTTTGCACAAATCCCCTACGTCTTCGCTATGAAGTCCCTGAAGTTTTTCTTGTAGAAAAGGAAGTATGTTATTATGACGAAGTCGATTATTATCGCGGCATGCATCACAGTGCAGTATATGCATATTGATTTTACAACGAATAGCTCAAGATAGATTAGGTAGGGCACGAGCACAAGCCCTAAGAAGCGCCAGCCGAAAAGCAGCTTGAAGGAACGCCTGAATACTCTATCGCTGCCGAAGCTAACTAGATATACTAGCCCAAGGTTTATTATGAAGTATACTGCTGCCAGCACGTCTAGAGGAACGCCGAACACTGAATCGTAGCTGCTCTGCAGCACCTTGTAGCAGTTTATAACAATGCCGTTAGATGCCAGCGGGTTGCCCATAACACAGAACGGCAGCGCGCTGTGCAGCGTGTAGAATAGGAAGAGCACCATGGACGAGCTCCACAAGCCGAAGAGAGACATGGCTATCAGTATGATGAACTTCGCTGGACTTACGCGCATCGAATCATCGGATATAGAAGTCTGGAGCCACAGTATTTAATGATGAAAGTTTACCTGTCTTCAGTGCGTTCGCCCGCCCGCAAAAGTATATATATCTTGACGACGTCAGAGCCTTTGCCCGTTCGGCATTATAAGCTGTGGTACTATGCCAGAAACGACTAGACACTCGGACAAAGGTAGGCTCAGCCTCTTGGCAATAAACGAATTGCGCAGAAGGATCAAGGATGCCGGATACCAATGCAAAGTGGACTATTTTCCAAGCACAGAACGAATTCTCGTGTCATACGTAGGCGAGGAAGGATTGCCAGCAAGCAGTGCCGTGCTGGAGTATGCCTACAACACCGCAAGCGCGCTTAGGGACGTAGGCCTTCAGGCTGCAGTCACTCATATCGGAGAGCCCCTGCCGCAGGTAGAAATAAAAAATGTTTCTGAACGGGACGCCATGCGCCTGCATGTTGCCCTTACTACGCCAACCGACGTAACCCGACTTGCGGCAGCGATGCAGGAAGAGCCCGTGCTAGATTATAGCCGCAAGCTTACAGAGGTAAGGATGATGAATTTCTCAGGCTCTGTGGCTGCTACATTGTATTGCGAACGGGGGAAGCTGCTATCAGTAGACGTGTTTAGAATGTTGGAAAGGAACTTTACCGTCAGCAGGGTGCTTGATACCGCAAACGCGACGCATGTGGTGGGCCCCCCGCTCAATACATTTCTTGCTATGGTAAGCAATGCTGCCAACTATGGTCTCGAGATAGATAGCAATATGCGCCTCACGTTCGAGGCTGACCAGCCGCGAGACCACGGACTTGCGCTGCAGTACTTGAGCTACAACGGCCCAGACCACAGGGAAGCAGTCCAACTCGCATTTGATGGAGGAAGCCGGCAGGAGGTGGACGAGCTCAAGAACATACTGAAGGAAAGGTTCGGCGAAGAGGGTATGGAACTGCATAGCATTGTGGACATGGGTAGTACAGTTATGGAGGGCAATGGGGATTATCTCTACATCAAGGGTTCGGAACACATGATCGTGGTTGAGGTTCAGAACACGGATGCGGACCAACTGCTCAGAATATACAATATAGTTATCAGTTCGCTCTCCGCCATGCTTGGTGGCATGGAACGCCGGTAGGCATATATGGCAGAATCCGCACGGTTCTCATTTTCTGCCTGCTCAGCAACTAATAAAAACATTTTGGGTGCAATTCGAAACGGCACGGATGTTGCACGTGCCGATAGGGGATGAGGTGACCGTTACTACATACGATGATAGTGGAAGGAGCGTAAGCTCTACAGTAAGAAGCTTTGCCATAGGCAGCATTGCCGCCAAAGCAAACGCATACGAACCACAGGCAATATACGGAACGCGCGGCCTTCTGAGAGCTAAAAGTGCTGCAGATGACGAAGGTACCGGCCTTGAAGGTATTGTCACGGAGTACAATGTCCGCGATGTAATATCCATGCTGCGGCGCCACGACCTTAATGTATGGGAGTATGTCATCGGCCAGTATGATCCTTACAGTTGGGAGTACAAGATGCTAAGGCGGGCGTACAAACGTGCAGTAAAAGTGGAAAATCGTTCAAAGCGCGAATTGCTGGTAGAGGATCGCATAGCTGCAACGGTCGCGGTAGAGCTGGGCGTTGAGTTGCAGACCAGCTTCGAGAGTAGTCTAGCTGTGAAGCTAAACATGTTCGAGATACCTTTCTCAACTCACGCGAAGCACTTCCATGTGCGTATCGACGGTGCAGAGTACACATTCAGCCCTGACTTCTACATACCAGTAGTGTACCAGGGCAGGCAGGTGCTGGCTGAGGTGCATGCCATGAACTACTTCACCCCGACATACCTCCAAATCCTTAGCGAATTCATGAATTCTCAGGCCTCAAAAGAGTATCACCTTACGCTTGTTACAAATACGCGACCGAAGAAAAAGAATAAGCTCAAGATAATGATGCGCAAGTACGGTTACGAAGAGGGCGACATATGCGACAAGCTGATATACATAAAATACAATCCAGTAGAGCACAGGGAAATAGACCTTAAGGACGAGAGTGGCTCGGTATACAACTACCTCAGCGCACTGAGAGAGCGCAGCAGGTCGCAAATGCCCAGCGCATATTACCATGAGTAAACTGCATACACGGGCTTTGAGGGTTATGCAGTGGGGAGTTTCCTTAGGTAATCAAAGTTTCTCTTTTCGAGCGGCACAATCCCTGCACTGGTAATGGCGTATTCAAAAGGCTTTGGATCGTACCCGGCACCCCTAATTTTTACTATGGTTGCCGTTCTGGTTCCGTCGCTGCCAGTATCCAAGCGCACCAGTCCGTCAACCTTGTATTCCTCCACACCGTAAAAACTCAGCCCGTCATCTCTAACAATGCTTGTCGCAAGTATTTTGCACTTTGGGGCAGCGTCCTTCAGCGCGCTGAATAACATCGTAGTTAGATCTTCTTCGCCATTCAGCAATGTGGTAATTCCATCAATCGCCATGCGTGCTGTATTATGCTCATTTACGTATCTGCCCAACGAAGAGGAAAGGCTCTTGATATAGTCATTTTGGCCTGTAAGGCTTCCGAGCGCGTCCTTCCTCTCCCAAAACTCTTCAGAGAGATCGATGACTGCTATCGCGCCGCTTTCATAATACTTGTCGAAGCTGAAGGAAAACGTCTTCGCGTTCCGGACGTATTCCTCACCCCTCTCTCCAGCGAGCACCATTATACCTCTTTCGCCGAGCTCAGCGCCCTCTACTAGGAACTGCGTTGCCGCAGTAGTCTTGCCAGTTCCGGTCTTCCCTGAAATCCCGTACACACGACCTGACTTCATTGTAATGCCCAGCATCGTATAGAGCCCTTTCGTCTTCGCAGCGCTGTGACTGGCAGGAGATTGTGCATTGGGCTGCCCATTGCCTGACGGCGCCCAATCCGCGGAGCCTTGCTTCTCCTTTTCCATATACTTCATTGCGTCATTCGAGATATTTAAAGGTTAATAGGTTTATCCTGCGTCCTGGCTAATCTGAAGCCCGGAATGCGTTAGCCGGAGCTATTCTTGATAACAAGGGCAAAATGCCGCTCCAGAAGCTTCTCGGCGCGCCTCCAGTACACTGCTCCGTCTTTCATACGCCCGCCTCTCTCCAGCTCCTCCGCCCTGTCATGCATCTTTGCGGCCTTTATCCTGTAACTCACAGCCTGCTTCGCCCTTGAATAAGGCATACCGAACTGCAGCTGGTATTCTTTGATCATGAATTCGGTTGCCTTTCTGAAGTCCTTGCGGCCGTGCCATATCCACCATCCAACCTCATACTTCGCCAGTAGCTTATTCATGCGTTTATTGTCCATAACACCACCACACATTCATTAACTGGGACCGGTCAGCAGCCGTTCGCGCCATTTCAGCAGGTCTTCCTTGGAATCGAACATGCCGCTGGGCAGACTTTCGAGTTTGAACCATCCATAGCTGGTGGATTCATCATCTAGGCTGATTTTGGCGTTCCGATTTACAGAAGTTGCGTAGAAATGCACAGTGTAGGGGTTGGCCCCTTGCAAAGACCTCCTCACTTCCACCTCGACAAGATCTTTAGGGCTCAGATTGAGGCCGGTTTCCTCTTTCACCTCCCGCATGCATCCCTGGAGCGGAGTCTCTCCAGACTCTACAGAGCCTCCAACATTGCCCCACCTTATCCCTCCTTCCCAAGTCTTGCCCTGCCGCTTCTTCTTTTCCCAGTTGCGGCTCAGCAGGAACACTTCGGATAGCGACTTGTCGAATATGCATACGAATGCACCGATGAACTCGGATTTCTTCGCCATGGAAATCAGAATCTAATGCGAGCACCGGATTATAATCCTTTTCCGCAGGCGGCGGCTGCAATCCGCAAAACAAAAGGAGCGCCAGGGTAGGGATTTGAACCCTAAAGCCCTTACGGGCACCGGTTCGCCTGCATCACCAATCAGCTCTTGATCTCTGAGATTCAAGACCGGCGCAATACCAGTTTCTGCCACCCTGGCACGTGAAGCATTACGCGCTCTGGTATTTAAGCGTTAGCGCAGACAGCGAGGTTTTACCATGAATATATCAACGATAAAATACGTGTTCGATAAACTTAGGCAGTATTTCCATAGCAAGCACGCGGCGTCCGCCGCTGAAACCAGGTTTTTTCTGCACGTTGGCGAGGCTGTGCAGGCACTCGAGCCGGTGCGCATGATGCGTTACAGGCACGGCCGGCGCGGCGCAGAGATAGAGTCACTCAGCCAGCATGAATGGAAGTCGATGCGCGGCAGCGTGGTCATAGAGCCCGCAGGCGAGACCAACCCTCATACTCTCGTGGTGGGCATGAGCGGCATGGGGAAGAGCACGCTGCTCAAGTCCTTCCTCACCGACATAGGTGCAGCGGGCATGAGCGCCATAGTCTTCGACGCCCACAACGAATATGCTGGAATAGTAAGCACGCTGCGCGGCAGCGTGCACAATGCGCAGAGCTTCGGCCTTAATCCGTTCGAGCTTGACGGCCTTAGGGTGGAGGAGCGCATCTCGGAGCTCGCCACGCTCTTCAAGGAGGTGTACGGCCTCGGCTATATCCAGGTTACCAAACTTATGGAGTGCATGCGCTACGCCTACAGGAAAGCGCGCTCCTCTGGCGTGCAGCAGGCGCCCAACATCTCCATGCTGCTCAGGGAGATAAACATATTCCTGAGCAATGCAAGGCTGGCATCTGAGCGCAGTACTTTACTGCACCTGCGCTCCAGGCTCTCGCTGCTCAATACAGACGCGCTCAACCGGGAATTCATAGACGCCCATTCGCTCATGCACGGCATACACTCCTTCTCACTTGCGGGTCTGCAGAACGCAGAGGCCCGCTACATATACATGCACGAGCTCCTCTCTCGCATATACGCACTAATGCACTCTAACGAGAAAGAGCACGGGCTGCGCATGTTCATAGTCATAGACGAGGCCCAGACCCTGCTCGACAGGCACTACAGCGAGAGCGGCATAGTGCGCAGGCTCATGGAAGAAGGCAGGAAGTACGGCATAGGCATCATAGCCGCCACCACCTCTATAGCGCCGCTGCCCAGGCAGATGCTCGCGAACGCAGCGAACTTCATAGCCTTCCGCACGGTAGAGCCGCAGGAGGCGCGCTACATAGCGCGCCTGCTCTCGAGGGGCAGCCCAGACGCCGCGATCGGGCTCGAGAGGAGGCTTGCGCACCTCGGCGTGAACGAGGTAATGCTAGTTGCTGACTCTATGCCTGTCATAGCAAGGTCGAGGAATGCAGCATCGCTCCCTGCGCCTGCACAGCATAACCAGGCAGCCATGCCTGCACCCCAATTCCCAAAGCACCCATGCAGGCGCGCAGAGCTTGAGGCAAGGATTGGAATCGATGCTGTTAACCGCGCAATATCTGAAGGCACCATTGTGCGGTTTGCAGAGGCATCAGGACCCAATGCCACTGAATGGCTGATGCGCAGAAATCCCTCGCTGAGCATAGAGCACGAGGTGCGCGTCAGGCTTATAAGCGAATCCTTGCAAAGGCAGGGCATACGTAACTATGTAATCGACAATTCGAACGGCCCTGACATACTCGCGCTCATTGACGGCAGGCGTGTGGCTATAGAGTATGAAACTGGCAGGAAGAGCGCAAGGGAAACCGCATCTATGCTCAAGAGCAGGGAGGCGCGATACGACTCAGTACTAGTGTTCGTCAATGAGGACGCATACCAGTTCTACAGGAACAACTTCGAGGATGGGAAGGTGAGGGTATTGCGGTTCGATGGCTCATTCAGGCTTACAGCTGCTGCATCGCCAAAGGCCTGAGCGCAAGTGTTAAATATCAAAATCTACGCAATACTATAGGTGGAATCATGCCGACATCTGTGGAAAGGGAGACCTATCGGGCAAGCAGCATGAAATTTACGAAAGAGGGCATTATATTTGAGGAAGCAGGTAGCATCCAGCGCAGGGTGCCGTACAGCTGGATAGGCGGTGCGGGAATGGGCCAAGGACGATGCGAAGTTGATTGGAGATCTCCAACAGGCAAGGAGGGAAAGGAGATACTGGGGCATAGGTACGAGACCGATATTTTTAATCTGGTCAAATACCTGAAGAACAATCTATCTTTGGATGAACTTGTGGGCAGTGCAGCTTCTGTTGCACAGAAGGCTGTAAGCAGTACGCCTTCCGCCATACAAAAGGCCTTAAACAGCACAGCACCTTCCGTGCAAGAGAGTCGGCCGGTTTCCGTCAAGATATCCGACATCGATCTTATAAAGGCGACTGAAAGGCCTATTGCAATTTATGATGCTCATAAGGCATTGGAGTATTTCAGCCAGATGGGTGTGTCTGCATCTGTGCTTCCTTTTCACAGGGGAGTGCATCGTAAATACTGGCCAGCCAGAGGGCTACGCCTAAGCGCACGGTCAGAAAAGTTCAAGGACCTGGAAGTCGTTAAAGAGGTTGAAAGAGACCTGAAAAAGGAAATTTCCGATAAGGTCAGTCTGCTCGAAGTGCATGACGACAGGATTGAGATCCTTTTAGGGGTATTCAAAAGCGAGTAACGGCCGTGTAGCCAACAGTCACGTCGCATAACGCATTCGTGAGGAGCAGGTGCCTATTTAATCCTTAAACCCCAATACCTATCGGCGATGTTGTGGGGGAGCAGCCTATCACCGGTGCGAAGCCGGATTCTAGGAAGTTTGCCGGCAGCGCAGCTGCAGGCATAGACGCTATCATAATAATAATACTGGGCGGGCTGTCGGTGTACTTCGAGGGATACATTGCCGGCGGCGTGCTCACGCTTATCATAATTATAATCGTGCTATCGCTTTCTCTCCGCGTAGTCAAGGAATGGGACAGGATGGCTGTGCTGAGGCTGGGCAAGTACGTCGGCATAATAGGCCCGGGCTTGTATGCCATAGTACCTGTACTCGACCGTACTCCTGTCATGGTCGACCTCCGCGTGCTGAGCACAGTCTTCAGCGCTGAGAAGACGCTCACCAAGGACAACGTGCCTGTCGATGTCGATGCAATACTGTTCTGGCAGGTCAAGAACCCCGAAAGGGCGGTGCTTGCCGTACAGAACTACATAGGCTCCGTGCAGCTGGCAGCGCAGACCGCCCTTAGGGACATAATCGGCAAGAACGAGCTTTCTGCAATGCTGTCAGGGCGCGACATAATAGGTGACGATATAAAGCAGCTCATAGAGGAGCGCATCTCGTCATGGGGTATAGATGCGATAAGCGTTGAGATACGCGATGTAACAATACCCGCAGAGCTGCAGAATGCGATGGCCAAGGTCGCAACTTCCGACAGGGAGAAGCAGGCGCGTGTGATACTTGCGGAGAGCGAGAGCCTCGCTGCAGACAAGATGCTCGAGGCGTCGAAGAAGTACCAGAGCGACGTGTATGCAATGCAACTCAGGGCCATGAACATGATGTACGAGATAAGCCTCGCCGGCAAGAACCTCATGGTGTTCGTGCCGGTGGAGAGCAAGGGCTTCTCGATACCCACACCAATAGGCACTCTGGGCGTAGCTGACCTGCAGAAGATGTACAGCCAGACAATAGGTGGTACAGATACCAAGCAGGCGAAGAAGGGCAAGTAAGGCGCGGTCCAAGTACAGGCCGCGGCACAAGAAGCGCGCAGCTCCAGCCAGGTCCAAGCTCCCTGTCTACAAGCTCAAGAGCGACAGATACAGGAGGTCTAGGGTGAAGGCCAAGCTCATCGACATTTATTGCGCCAATTGCGGCGCCCTTGCGCTGGTATACCAGAAGGACGCGCCCAGGGAAGCTCTGAGGCGCTGCTACATAGACCGCATATTCTGGCCCCCGAAGTACGAGGAGCTCCAGCATGCCAAACGGGCACTGGAGATCAGCGCGATGCCAAACCTGGTGTGCCTGAAATGCGGCACAATAATTGGTACCCCAATGCTGTATGAAAAGCACGGCGAGGAAAGGCTGGCATACAGAATGGTCCGCACGGCTTATGCAGCGAAGGACAGCACCCACAGTATAGGCAGAGATATCAAGGGCAGATGATAGTATTAGGCCCCCAATGGCAGAGAGCAAAGTGGAAAGGCCAAGTGCGCCGGATTGCCACAATGCGCAATGCAGGCCCTCGTCGTTTTATTAAGCTTTTCCGATAAAGGTAGATGTTAGTATGGCAGCTAGCAGGGGCATGGCTCCAGGCACCAAAGCGCTCACAGCGCTAGAGCGCGTAATCTATGCCAGCCTTCCAAGCCTGAAACGGCAACGATTGCTGGCCCTGGGGTGCGGCAGCATGCAGTTGCTAATCGCCATGAAACGCAGGCATCCATTGCTCTGGATAACCGTACTGTCTGGCAGCCAGGCCGCGCTCAATAAAGCACTGGGCCTAGCAAACCGCGAAGGCGTAGTCATGAGGTTCATGGAGGGCAGCACAAGAGAGCTGCCGTTCGAGGATGAGAGCTTCAACGTACTGATAGGCTGCATGCCGCTTGTGCCAAACGACCCGATAAAGCGCTCCGAGACTCTCATGGAGTTCTACAGGGTGCTGCGCAGGTCTGGGCACGTTGTGATAACCAGTGCATCGCGGAAGCGAGGCTTCGAGTTCGCGCTCGAGGGTTCAGGCTTCGAGCAGGTCAAGGTGCAGAAAACTGCAAGGGTTTACGTCTACACTGCTATAAAAGTGGAGCCAGAGCAGCTGCTCTCGCAGCCCGGGGAATGATACTATGAGGAGCGCAGATATAGCAACTATAGTCCGCACTGCGCTGATAGTGCTGTTCGCATACTTGGTGCTTCTGAAGTTCAATGTCATCGCTATAATAGCGCTCTTTGCCTTCATATTGGCATTAGACGGCATAGACGGATTTCTTGCTGTAAGGGAAGAAAGCAATGGCAAGACAAGCTTCGCGTATTATCTCCGTTCGGCGCTGGGAAACGAAGAGGCGCATGCCCGCGTCAAGGAGATAAAGCTCTCGCTCTCCAAGAGGGCGCCGCACGGTGCGCGAATCGATGTCGCAGGAGACCGTGTTGTCGAGTACGTCCCGTGGCTGCTCTTCATGTTCGTGCACATAGTGCCGATGTTCGTAGTTATAATAATAGTGATAAGGCACTCGTTTGCCGATGCGCTCATGGTGTCAAAGGGCACATCGTCTAAGATGAAATCAGGGTTTGTACGCGCGGTCTATGCGTCTAATGCATCGCGCGCAGGCATAAACATAATGAAGTTCATCACATTCTCGTACCTCGCGTTGGTCTACGTGCTCGCATATCCGCTCTGGATAGGATATGTGCTTATCGGCATACTTGTTGCATACGTGCTTGTGCGGGGTGCGGCCGAGATATACGAATCGCTGAAGTGAGGCATTCCACACGCCGCAAAGCATAAAAATCAGGGTTGCCTATCAAAATCGATACAATGCTTGGCATAGATGCGCTGAAACGGGCATGGAGCATAATAGTGCACCCCGGCCGTGTTTCCAAGACTATGGAGCCCGTTCAAGCCCTAAAGTTCTTCTATAAGGTAGCTGCGATCCCGCTCATAATAAGCATCATCATTGCAGGTGCCCTTGCGCTTGTAACCGGCGCTGCGACCGCTGCCATAGCTGTAATCTTAGTGCTCCTTGGGGTGCTTGTCTACATACCAATCAGCATTGTGGTCAGCGCAGCCATATACCATTTCTTCGCCAAGGTGCTGTTCCACGTCTGGCATCAGCCATTCAAGTACACTATGACGGCAGTCCTGTATGGCGTACTTCCCGAGTTGCTGTTCATATGGCTGTCCGTAATCCCGGTTGTCGGACGCATAATACTGATAGTGCTGGCAATCTGGTCGTTCATAGTGCTTATAATCTCCATAGCTAGACAGCAGAGAGTCAGCGGCTGGCGCGCCTTCGGGGGCATACTGATCCCAGTCGCCATAGGATTTCTGGTAATACTAGGCATACTGTTTTTGCTGTTTTTGGTCGGCTTCCTGCTCGGCTCCGGCACCCTCTCATCACTAGGCGCCACATGCCTGGCGCTGCCAGGGTACGCGTGCACTTCAGTTAGCTATTCCAGCGGGTACCTGACTGTGACCGTTGCCCAAGTGACCGGCAACAACTGGGCTAGCGTCGATTTGGCGTTTGTTCCTGCAGGCACTAATGCAACCACGGCCTCATATGTGCCGGTTGCAGGCGGTATGGCATCAGGGGCCCCAGTTACGGTTTCCCTGCCTGTGGGTATGCATAGCGGCTCCTCAGCTATATCTGGTGCGATATGGGCGAGCTACAAGCTCACAACTTCGCAGGCGGCGCCATACACTGCAGAGATTGCAACTGCCACCACATAATAATACAAGCTACCGCAAAGTAGTTTTAGCATCAGGTAGTGCATGCCAAACTCCGTCAATAATAAATATCTGAATGCGTCCATCAGTTCGCGATGCTAGGCGGATTGACATGGAACGGGTAAAGAGAACGTTTGCACGCATGCTGGCCGACAGGGACTATGACCTACTGGTCGCCACGCCCTCATTTCCGAATGGCAACAAAGACTTCGATGCAAGCTTCGTTTTTCCAGAGATCGCCTCGCAGGCTGCAGTCGCAGCACACGCACGCAATGCGCTTCGCGTATTGAACGAGACCAGAAACATTGAAGAGACGGAGAGGCGCGTAGGAAAGGAGGATGTGAAGCTAGCCCTAGTCTGTCTGCTCTATAAACAGAAAGGTCTGACAGACTTCAGATACAGCATGGAGCATGGCAACACGAACTTCTTCCCATGGTTCGAGGTTGCCTATATGGCCCAAGGAACCGCCAAGTCGGGCAAGAATGGTTTTGCCGTCAGTGCTGCCTCGAACGTGCTGAACAACCTGAATATCAACGTCACCCAACATGAGAATACCTTCAAGCGTTCCAATAGTTACGTTCTTCTTCCTAACACAGTCTCGCCAGAGGGATATAATCTCGTAGTCGTAAGGGCAGGTTCGGCCGACGGAGTCTTGGATAAACTCTTGCGTAACAACCTATTCAGATTTGAGGCGCATGGAACCGCCGGAGGCGAATACAGGTACTTTTGGATCAATGCGCAGGTGATCTCCAAACTCCAGGCGGAATTTGAATTCGAACGCAGTGTGACGGGCTTCATCTCCAAATATATATCAAACACCCGCTTTACCTCATACGCGGGTAATGTCCCGTACGAGGATGTGGTGGAAGTTGCAGCGAGCAGGTTGACACTCAAAAATGTATACGATTTCGCTGCTGGAATCGTCGACACGAATGCATACGATAGCTGGTCACATATGCCAGGGCATGTAAAAGACCACTTTGGCATTGTCCAAAAGAAACTTGCGGCCATACTGGTCGGGCTTAACGCGGAATCAAAGCGCAATGTCGGGATAGCGTTGGTGCAGGGCATACTGGACGAGGTCGACTATAAGGCAAAAGAAAGGTTGAGGCAGGTGCGCTCCGAACCATTCCATAATATGATAAGGGAGCTGCTCAACGAAATTCCATGGCTGCGCTCTGACAGTAGGCTTAGTTCATTCCTGCGCACGGGTAATGATTTAGCTGGCAGTGACATTCATGCTCGCTAATGCTCCATCCTCGCCGGATACGCTGACTGTGTAGGTCAGGTTGGCTATGATTGCTGTGCCTAAATGGCTCTCCCCAAAGATCACAGGCCCGTTGTACAGAAGCGTTACATTCTGTCCCGGTGCAAGCGAGTAGCCGTTCTGGCCCTCAGCCTCTGCCTCTGTGAACGGCAGCGAGAGCGTGCCGTTAGTTGTTACTATGAAGTTGAGCACGTTGTGGTAGTTGTGCATATAAGTCTCGGCCTCGCCTATCACCGCATGCAGTTCGGGGCTGGAGATGTTGAAGTTATGCATTCCTTCCATTACGCTGGCATTTATCCTTCTGTTCATGTAGAGCATGAAGTTGCGCACCTGCGTAGCGTTGGCGCTTATGTTGAGGGCATGGAGCATTGCTGCCACGCTGCTGTTGCTGCTGAAGTTGAGGTGCTGTGCCATAAGCTTGTACATCGTTGAGGAATTGAGGCCTAGCGCCTCCCCTATGTCTGCTGCCTCATTGAGATGCCCAGATAAATCTGAACCACCGAGCATGCCTGATATGCTCGTATTCATCATGCCGAACGGCTCCGCCTCTATGCCTGAGCCGGCACCGTAGCCGTAAGCGCCAGCCGTCGGGACCATGCCGGTAGCAGTGTTCGATGTGAACACTGCGCGCATGTAGCCGAACAGCATCACGTGCTTAAGCACTACAGACGCGTTGCCGTTGTTGCGCACATCAACCTGCAGCAATGTGCTATTGCCGGATTCTGCAAGGCTCGCGCTTGTTATCGCTATGCTGGCGCCTGTCTGGTTGAGCGCCTCGCTTGCCCTGGTGCCTATGCGCTCCCGCGTTCCCACACGCAGCGATGCGCTGCTGACAGCGCTGCTGCCTATTACTACAGCCTTCAGCGAGGGCACGAGCACGAAGACTTCCTGCGTTCCTGTGTATATCTGAACTACCGCGGGCGTCATGTCTATCACAGCGACGCCGTTGGTGGAATTGAGCCTCGCATTGAGCCTGACTAGCAGGCTGGAGCTTGGCACGGTAACTGGATAGCTAGTGCCGTTTATTGTTATACTGGCGCTTGTTATGCTGAACCTTATCATATCAAAGCTCTGGGTCTGGTTAACCTTTGCGTACGCTATGGTCTGCGTGAAGTTGGTCAGGTTCATAAGGTTAACTGTGCCGCTTGCATTTACGTCAACGAAACCCGTGGCGTTTGAGGTGCCCACCTCATGCAGCTGCACCGATGAGTAGGTTATGAAGAGCGATTGCGTGCCGTTCGGCGCAAGCGGTGGGTCTGTGAGCTGCAGCACGACAGCGCCGCTCTGCACCGATGGCTGAGCAGGCCTCATGTAGGCCGCCACAGCGTACAGCGCCGCCACTATTACTATTATCCCTATTATGTATCCTGCTATCCTGCCCTTGCTGGCCATCCAAATACCCAGAAGTAATATGCGTCAAATATTAAAAAGCGCTGCCCTGCAACCTTGGGTACTTAGCATAAGGGGTCCGCAGAAATCGGGCAGATCGCATTTGCTTCGGCGCCTCACTCACTGCCAGCGCTTGCGCCATTTGCGTCTACGCACCGGATTATGCTTCTGCTCTCTATCCTGTCGCTCACGGCGCCGTCCTCGTCGTATGCGTACGCTGTCATGTCAAGCGCATACTCGTCAGGCACACTGTTGGTCCCGGTATAGAGCCGGACCTGCTTCTCTTTAACCCCGTGTGGCTGCAATATGCCGATTCTGGTCCTGCCCTGGAGCAGCTCTCCATCATGCTCGAACGAGAGAGGCCTGGCCGCCCTAATGTCGCACTCGCACCAGTAAGACTTGTCTGGGTCTGTGTTCTCCAGCCTGAGTGTCATAACAATCTCGTTCTTTGCATAGGCCTTCAAGTCCTTCGGCTCGAACGTTGCGCTGATGTTTATGAGCCCCATGCAGTCGCCATACTGGTCATTTTCCGCCAGCGATTATATGCTCACACTAAAGAATATATACCTTAACGGCTTATCCATACTGTTTACCCGCAGCGCAGAAGGCTGATTGTTTGGAGCTCAACGAATCGAAGCTGATAGAGAACGAGGTAACGCTGAGAAACCTGCGCCTCACGAAGGAGGTAGTTGAGACACGCAGATCAATGGTGCGGTGGCTTGCGCTGTCGCTAGGCATAATAAACCCGGGCGAGACAAGGCTCAGCGCATTGGGGGTGCTCGATGCGATGCTGTACTTCCAGTTCACCAAGCGGCAGGATCCGAGCGTAGAGGAACTGTCAGACTACATAGGCAAGACGTGGGGTGGCCTGAACGAGAAAACGCTTCGGTACCACCTGCTCCAGCTGAAGAATGCCAACATAATAACACACTCAAAGGGCAGATACTCATTCGTGAGGTCTGAGAACAGCGAACCGTACGACGAGCTCGCATGGATCGACAACTATTTCAGCAGCGAGCTCGCTCCAATACGCGACAAGGTCTCTACAGTCATAAGGGAGCTGAAGGGCAGGTAAGCGGTGCATCTGATGGTCAACAAGATAAACGTGCTTGTATACATAGTCATTGCGGTGGTCGTTGCGGCAGCTGTATTCGCAGTTACGGCTATGCAGATGCACCATCCATATGAAATAAACGTCTCTATACAGCGGTCCAGCTCTGCAGGCGCGGTGCTGTACCCATACAACAACTTCGATTTCAAGGTTATGGTAAGGAATACTGGCGCTGCAATTAGTGATCTGCCGCTAAGCGTGTACCTGAACGGCTCTGTGATAGATTCGTACAAGGTTAACATGCCGGCGAATAGCAATGCCACGATAAACGAGAGCTACACGTTCACCACAAATGGCACCTTCGTAATCAATGCCGTTGCAGATCCCGCAGACGTGCTCGACATAGCCGACAGGCCTGCGGCCAGCAGTTCAATCAACGTAACGGTATCAGCGCCAGAGGCGCCAAACCTGTACAAGTTCATTCCAAACAATGGCACGAGATCGACGCAGAGCTTCACGCTCTCCAGCAAGGGAATAGCGTTCGCCGCGGTCCTGGGCCGTGACTACAACCTGAGCGCATTCGCGCCGCTGCTCGGACCAGCCGCGGCTGTGACATCCACCGCGCTCATCGACCTTGTGGCTGCTGGCGTCGTGAATCTCGCAAATGGCGCGTATTCCAGCTACTCCAACGGCACTGCGGCGTACGCACTGTGGATGCAAGGTTCTCTGAACAGCACAGACGTGAGCGGCATACTACGCACTTATCCATTTGGCTCCAAGACGGTCAAGACTGGCCAGGGCGAAGCTTACTACAGCGCCGCGAGCAACACGGTGAGCGTATGCACGCTCACGGCCAACGGCTGGACCAAGCTACTTGCATACTACAATGCATCGGCCAACAGCACCTGCGTGTCTCTGATGAACACCACATACACACCCTACATAAACAGCTCGCTTACTAGCGCTGCAGACAGCGCCAATGCACTGTTCGCTTACCAGGGCAACTTCTTGTACACAAACTCGATCTCGATCGGAGCGGTCTTGGGGCTCAATCTAGCATCGAACACGCTGAGCTCGACAAACCTGTTCCAGAACTCGTACGGGTATTTTGCCTCATCGATATCTAATGTGCGAACTTCAGTTCAGAGCTTCAATTCCACGTGCTTGGGCCTTGTGTATTACGACAACTCAACCAACACTACCATGTGCTCCGTTTACATAACTCCGGTGCGTCCGGGGTATTCCAACGAGTCCCTCATATCGAGCACGGACGTGCATGCTGACTATACCGCAACGCTCTACTCGTTCGTCAACAGCACCGACACTCTGGCAGCGCATTATAATGCCGGCAGCCTGATGAGCTTCATCGGCATTAGCGGAAGATCTGCCAGCTGGAAGCCCATGTTCGTCAATTCCTGTGCGCTGGCGAATTCGTCAATAGGCTGCAGAGTCGCATCTTTCAATTCCGCGAGCGATATCGCTCTCGTCAACATAACGAACAGCCTGCCCTTGCCAATGCACATGAATAGCCTTGCCTGCTACGTTTCCGGAATGCAGTACAACCAAACCGCAAATGCCACGCTGCAGCCTGGCGCTTCAATAACTGAGAATGTTACCTGCCGCAACTTTCCTGTGCCTGTTGTCAGCGCGACCACGAGCTATGCGCTGTATATGAACTACACTTACAGTGGTGTGCCGCACCAGCTGTACGGCCACCTGAACGCGACCAACGCCTACCTGGGCTGACTATTGCAATATGAAGTCCTTGGCTCCGGTGCCCTTCGGAAAGGCGCGGCCGTTCTGCGTCTCGAAAGGCAGGCCGAACTGGTCGGCCAGCCTCTGCAGCTCGCTCATGTCTATCACCTTATCAAGGAAGAGCTCCACAAACTCCTCGCCAGCCAGTTGCACCCTCTTTACCCTGAAAACCTGGAACTGCAGCATGCCGGCACGCTTGACGCGCTCCCTCAGGCTGCCCTCTCTTATTATGCGCTTCGCAGACTCGCTCAGCATGCCACCACAGCAATCCTTGCGCTGCAATGTTTAAAAATAGTCGTGCACGTCATCTTTTTATTTGTGTGGCGCTAAGCCTAATCGGGCGCCGTGATGAACATAGATTCAGCGTTCATTGCACACTACTATTCCACTGTGCAGGCATGGCTCTCTGCATACATGCCGCACTTCGCTAGTTCGGCTCTTGCGCTCCTTGCCTCTTTCATACTCTTTGCCATACTGCTTGCAGTGCTGGTGATGGGCTTCGCCTACATGTTCGGCTGGATTGAGCGCAAGACCATGGCGCGCATGCAGTCCAGGCACGGTCCGACATACCTCGGCAAGTTCGGCATACTGCAAAACATGGCGGACGTGATCAAACTGCTCTCCAAGGAGAACATAGTGCCCGACGACGCGGACAGGCCTCTCTTCTCGCTCGTGCTGCCTGTCGTATACGCATCGTTCATAATGATGCTTGCATTCATACCTTTTACCAGCACATTCGTAGGCATAAGCACCAGCCTAGGCCTGATAATAGTGTTTCTGCTGTTGTCGTTCGTGCCATTGCTACTGTTCCTTGCGGGATGGTCTAGCGGAAACAAGTATGGCTCAATAAGCGCCCAGCGCTCTGTAGTAATGCTCGTGAGCTACGAGCTCCCGTTGCTGCTCGTAATAGCCGCGATCGCGCTGATGGCCGGCAGCTACAGCCTAACAAGCATAGTCGGGGCCCAGTCTGGCATCTGGTATGCGGTGCTGATGCCGATAGGCTTCGTCATATTCTTCATAGTAATGCTGGCCGAGCTTGAGAGGCCCCCGTTCGACATACGCGAGGCCGACAACGAGCTCATTTCCGGCTGGCTCACGGATGTCAGTGCGCCTTACTACGGGCTTGCGCTCTTCTTGGATTATACGCGCATGTTCGTTGGCACCCTTCTAATATCGATACTGTTCCTTGGCGGTTGGAACGGACCAGTGCTCCCGCCGTTCGTATGGCTTATGATAAAGGTCGTGATTCTGACGTTCTTCATAATAGTGATACGCGCCACTGCCGTGCGCATGCGCCTTGACAGGCTGCTGCGCCTCGGCTGGATATACCTACTCCCCCTCTCAGTAATTAATTTATTGATTTCATTCGCATTGTTCGTTAGGTGAGCCAGATGATGTTGGAATCGATCGCAAAGGTCGGCACGCAGATGCTCAAGAAGCCTGCGACGCTCGAGTTTCCCGAGCAGAGGGAATCGCTGGCTGACAATTACCGGGGCATACATAAGCTCGACATGAAGACGTGCATAAGCTGCGCCGCATGCGCAAGGATATGCCCCAATCAGACGATAGAAATGGTCGACACGGAGACCGAGCACGGCACCAATAAGATGCCGCAGATAAACCTGGAGCGCTGTCTCTTCTGCGCGCTATGCGAGGAGGTGTGCCCGACCAAGTGCCTCGTGCTCACGAAGGACTACAGCTTCGAGGCCTATGACAGACGTGAATACATAAAGAGGCCGGAGGACCTCAGATAGCGTGGTCAGATGCTACCCACGCCATTGTTTCTCCTGGTCTCGGTAATCGAGCTTGCTGCAGTGGCGTTCATCATCCTGTTCAGGGATCTGCTGCATTCAAGCCTCGCCCTTGCAGTGCTATTCTTCCTTAACTCTGTCATGTTCCTGCTGCTCGCGCAGCCTCTGCTCGCAGTCATACAGCTCTTCATACTCATAGGCGGCATCTCGACTTACATGATAATAGGCGTAGCATCGTCGAGCTTCTCTAAGTTTAGGCACGGCCGGCCAGGCCTCATGCTGCTCCTTGCGGCTGTGCTCTTTGCCGTGATGGTTTACCCGCTTTCGGGGATGTCATTCTCTAGCATCCAGCCCAATGCAGCAACTAGCTCAAGTGCGGGAGCCTCGATAGGCCACTACATAGGCATATTCTACCTTCTTACATTCATGCTCTTCGCTGTGGCGCTGGGCTCGATACTGCTGTTCAAGAGGATAGGCGAGAACAAATGATCCCAATCGAGTTCATAATGCTCGGCTTCGCGCTCTTCGCGGCTGGCGTAGCCGGGATGGCTACGAGCCGCCATCTTGTAATAATGATGATGTCGATAGAGGTGGCTCTTGTTTCAAGCACGCTTGTCGCTACAGCGTTCTTCTATTTCTCTGCAGACGGCGCCATAGTTCCGCTGCTCTTCACGATATGGTCCATAGCAGCGGTAGAAGCCATAATGATAATTGTGTTCTATCGGTACATGGTCAGGAACGAGATGAGCCTCGACGTGGGCAAGCTCTCCGAGCTGAAGGATTGACATGATAGCGATATACGCTGTAATAGTGCTCGTCGTTGCCGGGATAGCCGCGCTCCTTGCCCGCAGGCACGCGCTGGCGCCCAGATACATCGCACTGGCAGGCAGCATTGTGGCATTGGCCATCATAGCGTATGCGTTCCTGTATGGAAGCGCGGGCACATATTCAATTCCATGGTTCAGCATAGGCCAGTACTCATTCCCAATAGTGCTCGAGACGTACAGCCTGAACATGCTGCTGCTCATGCTGGTCGGCGTTATAACTCCATTGATATTTCTGTACTCTATAGGCTTCATGGACGTGCCCACGGAGCAGGGCCGCTTCTACTTCGAGATTAGTGTCTTTGCAGCTGCAATGATGCTTTTCGCAATTGCGGGCAATCTCATAACAATGTTCCTGGCATGGGAGATGCTCGGCATAACGAGCTATCTCCTGATAGGCTTCTGGTACTACAAGAACCGCGCCGCTGCAGCCGCGCGCACAGCCATAACAACTATCATAATAGGCGACGTGCTGATGCTATCGGCCATACTGCTTATATTCAGCGCATACCACACGATGAGCTTCAATGCAATACTCGCAGCCCCTTACAGCAGTTCGCTCACGGTTGCCATGGCGCTGCTTCTCATTGCGCTCTTTACCAAGTCAGCGCAGTTCCCGTTCCACGAATGGCTGCCTGACGCCATGGAAGGCCCGACGCCTGTATCGGCATTCCTCCATTCGTCAACCATGGTCAAGGCCGGCGTGTTCCTCGCGGCGGTCCTCTTGCCTCTGTTCGCCAAGGCCGGCCTGCTCAGGGTAATGCTTGTAATAGGTATAATCTCCGCGCTCCTCGGGGCATCAAACGCCCTGACGGAGAGGCACGTCAAGCGCATACTGGCGTATTCTACGATAGAGGACATAGGCCTGATGTTCGTGGCCCTTGGCCTGAATGCGCTCGCGGCCGCAATGCTGTTTTTCGTTGTACAGGCATTCTACAAGGCCATACTGTTCATGAGCGCAGGCTCAATCATGCGCGCTAACAACGAAACTACCAACATATACGACCTCTACGGCTCTTCGAAGAGCAAGCTTCTCGTGATTACATCCTCGATAGCAGCGCTATCTCTCGCAGGCATAGTGCCGTTGAGCGGCTTCTTCGGCAAGGCTGCCATAGGCACGGCCTCGCTGTACGCAAACTTGCTGGTGTACGCGGTGCTAGCCGTTATAGGCTTCGCCAGCAGCGTCTACATATTCAGGTGGCTCATCGTCCCGATGCGCAGGGCCCCGGAAGGCGAGGAGACGCAGATTTCCAGCAAATACGCGCATCTTCCGCGCTCCATGCTAGCCTCGCCCGCTATCCTGGCTGTGCTTGTGATTGCTGCGGCATTGCTATACCTGTACCTTCCAGGCTATCTGGCGCAGCACATGCAGGGCATAGGCGTGCTGGACGCAGCAACGGAAAGCGGCATAGCCGTAGCTGGCATATTGGTGGCATATATGCTGTTCAGGAAGGTTGAGCCGCTCGCGCCGTCGCGCCATAGGATTGCAGTGAGCGCGCTTTACAACAGCTTGCTGGTAAACAAGGCATACGCGCTCATAGCAAATCTCTTCTATGCGATAGGTGCGGGGATTGACGCCATTGACAATGGGCTATACGAGGCCGCCCTCTCAGGCGGCAACGGCGTCGTCTACGCTGGCGGAAAACTGCGGCGCATAGTCAATGGCCAGCCAAATGTGTATCTCGTAGCGGTGCTTATCGGCATAATCCTGCTGGTTGCGGTGATGGTGGTCTGATGTTCCCTTACCTGTTCGCGATGCTCGGCGTGCTTCTTGCCGGAACGCTTGCATCGTTGCCGTTCGGGAAGCGCATCTCACGTGGCATAGCCGTCGCGGCGACGCTGGCAGTGCTTGTCATGGCAGCGCTGATGCTTGCCATCGCACTCGGTTCAGGCTCCTCATTCTACGAGTCGCTGCCGTACATAGGGGTATTTGGGGTATCGTTCAGCCTCCAGGCCGGGATGGTGCAGCTGGCGCTTGTAACTATGGCGTCCATAGTGGCCTTTGCCGCAGTCATCGGCGGCAACGTCGAATCCGAGAACGCAAAGGCGTCAAATGCGCTTGTCATGCTGTTCGAGCTCGCGGCTATAGGGCTGTTCTCGTCGGCCAACTTCTTCCTGTTCTACGTATTCTGGGACATAGGGGTGATTGCCGGCTTCTTCATGATCTATTCGCTGGGAGGGGCGATGAGGCGCGTGGCAGCTAACGCCTATCTGGTCTACTCTATATTTGCGAGTGCGATGCTTCTCCTAGGCATACTGCTGATATACTTCTACACACCAGTGCATACCTTCAGCATATCTGGGATAGGGGCCGCGGCCGGCTCTATACCTATAGCACTGCAGGAGCTCATTTTCCTGTCGATGTTCATAGCATTCATAGTCAAGATGCCTGTGTTCCCGCTGCATTCCTGGATGCCCAATGCGTATGCTGAAGCCTCAACCCAGGGGTCCATGCTCCTGAGCGGAGTGCTCTCGAAGTTCGGCGCGTACGGCATGCTCCTGCTCTTCTCTATGCTCCCGATCGCATCCAAGGTGTCGGAGTACGCATTTGCGCTTGCAGCCATATCGGCATTCTACGCGGCTTTCGCCGCAATGCACCAGTCCGACATAAAGCGCATGATCGGATACACCAGCATGCTGGAGGGCTCCATAATACTTGCTGGGATAAGCGCACTGAACTACTTCGGAACGTACGGCTCCGCATACCTGATGCTCGCACACGGCTTGGCAGTCGCACTGCTCTTCCTGGCGGCCGGCTCGATACAGAAGCTCTTCGGCAGCACGGACATGCGCGCCCTGCGCGGCATAGTTAAAAATGCAGGCTCCACCGCATACACATTCCTGCTCGGCGTACTCTCTTCTACCGGGATGCCGCTCACAGCAACATTCATAGCCGACGTGCTGATATTCATCGGCACAATAAGCGCATTCGGCGTGCTGGGCATAGTGCCGCTGCTGAGCATAATACTAATGGGCGCATACATGTACTATGCGGTCAGGAGGTCTTTCCTCTCGACGGCGACCTTTACCCAATCCAGATGGCATGTCGGCGTACCGCAGAATGTGGCGTACGCCATTCTCATCGCCTCGATATTCCTGTTCGGAATAATGCCGATGCTGCTGCTGCAGCTTGTCAAAATATAGGTGCCTGAATGGAATTAATAACTCCGGTATGGGCTGCGTACGGCATTGTCGCGCTGGCCGCGCTGCTGGTAGCATCAGGCATAGCCGCGCAGTTCCATAGACGGAAGGGCGTGGCATTCTGGCTATCAACCGCGATTCTTCTGGTGCTCGCTGCGCTCGCTGCATACGAATTTGCAGTGTCGGCGGATTTCGTGCTTTTCGGCCTGCTCCATGTATACGCATTCTCAATGTTCTTCGCAGTGCTGTTCGCGCTTGGGCTGGAGCTGGTCAACATACTATCTTACGGCCACAGTAGTCACTTCATAGAGATATCGACTCTGCTGGGGTTCGCCGCAGTTGGCATCTTAGTCGTACCAATGGCCTATTCATTGCTGACTATAATAATTGCGATTGAGCTTACCACAGTCCCATCGGCGCTCATGATTGCGATTGGAGGCAAGCGTGATCTAGAGCCCGCAGTGAAGCTGCTCCTCCTAAGCTCTATAGCAATTGCAGTGCTCGCCTTTGCGGTCTCGTTGGTGTTCCCCTACGACATGCAGCTGGGCCTGACTGCGATTGCCGCCAACCCATCAATCGGCGGCAGCTACATAGTGTTCCTGTCTATGGTGCTGTTCATAGCTGCGCTCGCGGTTGAAGCCGCGCTCTTTCCGTTCAATCTTTGGGTGCCGGATGTGTATGAGGGCGCACCCGGCAACGTGACCGCGCTGGTCGCCGGAATAAACAAGAAAGTGGCGATGGTGGCGCTAATTGAGATTCTTTTCACAGTGTTCATAGTGAGCAGGCCGGCGTTCATGGCAGGCATAGCTGTGCTCTCCGTGCTCACGATGTTCTTCGGCAACCTTGCAGCCATGGCGCAGACCAACGTGAAGCGCATGTTCGCCTATTCGTCAATATCTCAGGCGGGCTACATAATGGTTGGCGTAGCTGCCGCAACCCAATACGGCCTGGAGTCGAGCGCATTCCAGATAGCTGCGCACATGTTCATGATAATCGGCGCATTCGCCATAGTGCTCTGGCTGGAGGAGCGCAACATAAAGAGCGTGGAGGACTACAAGGGCTTGGCCATGAGGAACGGCTTCGCAGGCATAGCGCTGACAATAATCATGCTGTCGATGGCTGGCATACCCCCGCTCATGGGCTTCATGGGCAAGTTCCTGCTCTTCTCAAGCGCCATAAGTGCCGGTCTGTTAACTCTTGCGTTCATTGGCATACTCAACAGCTTCCTTTCAATCTACTACTACGGAAGACTGATTGCAGCCATATACGACCGGCGCTACGAGCGCAAGCTAATCCTGGACCGGAGCGTCAAGGCCGTCGTGATAGCCGTGCTGGTTGTGATAGTGGTTTTCGGAATCTATCCAGCGCCCCTCATGGCAATAACTATCACTGTGGCACACAGTCTGCTTGGGCTGTGATGCCTTTATCCCGTCAGGCCCCTGAGCACGAAGCGCTTCAGCATCGTGCTCGGGCTGTCCATGTCGCCGTACCTGCTGAAGAACTGCTCGGCGCCGAAAAGCTTCGACATCTTCATGAGCAGCGCAAGGCTTCTGGGGCTCATGCTGGAGTAGTAGTTGTGCAGAGCGGCGTGCAGCTTCAAATCCATGCCGTATTGCCTCCTCCACATCTTTTCGTAGCTGGCAAGTGCTGTGCCATGCTCTATATGTGCGCTTATAACGTCAGCAGCTATCCTGGCGCACGCAGCCCCAAATATTATCCCGCCGCCGGTTGTAGCCTTTACCTGTCCTGCTGCATCTCCTACAAGCATGACATTGCCCTTGATTGTAATCCTTCTGGAGCCCAATGGTATTATGCTAGCATGCCCTGCCATTCTTTCTGCGCCCTCTACTACATCTCTAACATTGCCATCGTTTATGAAATCAGTGAACGCGCTTGCACTGCTCCTCTTCGCCGTGCTGCTCGTCCCTATCCCAAGCTCCACCATACTGCTGGAGTACGGCGCTGACCATCCGAAGAAACGCCTGGCATGCTTGTTGGCGAAGAAGAGCTCCACCGAATGGCTGTCCTCCGCACTGGCCCCGCTGTACTCGGCCTTGTATGTAAGCACATATTCCTTTATGGGAGGGAAGCCGAAGGCCGCTGCAACTCCTGATACTGCGCCGTCCGCTCCAACTATTATATTACTGTTGTCGTTTGCCAATTTTCTGAGTTCCTCGGCTCCCAGCCTTCTTTCAAATGCTATCTCAGCCCCGGCACGCTCTGCCTCCTCGAGGCATCTCTTGGCAAGCCTGCCTCGGTCCAGCACGTACGCCTGCACGCTACTCGCCTTGACTCTGAGGCTCTCATTCCCGGCGTGCAGCACCGCGCCGTCCAGCTCATTCACTATGGCGCTCCTGTAGTCGATGCCTATGCGTCCAAGCCCCGTCTTGGAGAGTATGCCGGATGCCTTGTCGGCCCCCTCCTCTACGCTGCGCTTGCCATCGTACACATTGGTTGCTATGCCGCGCAGCGCTAGCTCTTTAGCGAGTATGAGCCCTATTACCCCCGCGCCAACAACCACTACTCTCGTGTCAGCCACCCACGATTATCGATATTTAAAGCTTTCCATCTAAACCTTAATAACTGATTTGTTGGTGTTCGTACGGCCGAGAAGAAAGTGAAAAAAGAGTCGCAGACCGGTAGTCTGGACAATCCAAAGATAAAGATACAGAACATAGTCGTCAGCGCTGATCTGCACGCGGTAATAGACCTTTATACGCTCTCTAAGGAGGTCAAGGCTGTGGACTACGAGCCTGAGCAGTTCCCCGGCGCCATATTTAGGGTGACTGAGCCCAAGGCTGTGATAATACTGTTCAAAAACGGCAAGATGATATGCACCGGTGCCAGCACAGAAGCCGACATACGGCGCGTGCTTGATTACGCGGCCAAGATAATGTCAAAGTACGTAATATCGCTCAACCCGCCAGTCAAGGAGGGCCAAAAAGCCAAGTGAGCCCTACATCTTCTTTACTCTGTCGATGGCATTGTCAAATTTCTTGAAGAACATGTTCCACGTGTAGTGCTCTTTGACTCTCGCAGTGCCAGCACGACCTATCTCCTCCGCTGCGCTTGGGTGCTCCGCGATGAATCTCATCTTGGCCGCCATCTCCCTTTCGTCGTTTACCAGAAAGCCCGTCTTTCCGTCGACTACAGTTTCACGGGGGCCGCCCTCATTCACAGCTATCACAGGCTTGCCGCTGGCCATAGCCTGCAGAGGCGTCAGCCCGTAATCCTCGTTCATCGGCGGGTACAGCACGGCTGTAGCGCGCGAGAACAGCCTCTTCAACCTCTCATCAGCTATGTTTGGGAATACGGATATGCCGGGCACGGCCTTCGCCTCTTCGACCACTTTGGCGTAATAATCGCTGTAGAACCTGTCATTGGAGAGTGCACCTGCCAGAACAAGCTTGTAATTCTTAAGTCCATTCACGCGCCTGAAAATCTTGAACGCCTTTATGGCGAACAACTGCCGCTTGTTTGGCGAGAACCTCGAAGGGTAAAGGAAATATCTCCCATCGCCCTCGCTGGAGTAATCCTTGTAGTCTATTCCGCCGTTGAGGACCTGCGCGTCACGATTGAAGTACGTGCGCACTCTGTCTCGGGTATTGCTGCTGTTGGCGAGTATGAGCTCTATCTTCCTTACTACATTCCTGTCTATGCGCCTCACGAAACTCAGCCCTACCATGTGCAGAGGTCGCTGGTAAGGCTTCTTCATCGCCATCCTGAATTTGTATAGGTCGTACAGGTCCCTGAGCGGCGTGTGGCAGTACCAGAGCACGCGTTCATTGTTATTCCTTACCCAGTGGCTGGGCGCAACATGCGCGTTTATCACATCGTAGTCGTCCTTAAGCCTAAGATTGTAGAATGACAGGCCATAGTTGAGCCCCTGTACCGCCCTGCCGTAGGGCAGCAGGCCGAAGCCCTTCCGACCTATAACCTCTATATCGAGGTCTTCGAACTCCGGAAATGTGCCCTTCCTATCGTATTCAGCCGTGTATATCTTTGCCTTGTAATGCTGCGCTATCTTCAGCACGATCATCTCGGCACCGCCTCTGAGTGTAAGGTTGGCCTGTGCCATGGCAAGCTTCAGCTAAACACCTCAATACTATTAAAAGCAAAGTGCTTTATACTTTGAAGCGAAAAGCCGTAAATTACCGAAAGTGAGGACAAAATGGACTTGGGCGAGGGGCTACGGCAGGCCCTGGCTAAGATATCGCGCGCCACAATAATAGACGCAAAGACAATCCGCGAGTTCAACAAGGAGCTGCAAAAGACGCTGCTCACCGCGGACGTAGAGGTGCCGCTGGTCTTCAGGCTTACGAAGAACATAGAAGAGAAGGCACTGAAGAGCAGACCGCCAGCCGGCCTCGCACCGAGAGATTACATAACAAACATAGTGTATGACGAGCTCGTTTCGTTGATGGGCCCAACCTATGAACCAGAGATAAAGAGGCAGCGCATACTGTTAATGGGCCTGTACGGCTCTGGCAAGACTACAACTGCCGCGAAGCTGGCTCGCTTCTACCAGGAGCGCGGTCTCAGCGCCGGGCTCATATGCTGCGATGTCTCTAGACCTGCGGCCTACGAGCAGCTTGAGACGCTGGCAAGGCAGGCTAACGTCGCATTCTTCGGAATGAAAGGCGAAAAGGATGCATCTAAGATTGCGCGTCAGGGCCTAATCGCTCTCAAGGACAAACAGGTCGTGATATGCGACACGAGTGGCAGGAACGCGCTTGATCCAGCGCTTATAAGCGAGCTCAAGAAAGTCAATGCGGAATTCGCGCCAGACAACAAGGTGCTCGTTATCGGGGCAGATATGGGCCAGGCAGCAGGCAAGCAGGCACGCGAGTTCGACAGCGCAGTCAAGATAAACGGCGTAATAGTAACAAGGATGGATGGCTCCGGAAAGGGCGGCGGAGCGCTAAGCGCAACAAATGCGGCCAATGCACACGTGCTCTTTATCGGTGTTGGAGAGAAGCTGAAGGATCTGGAGCCGTTCGACTCCGACAAGTTCATAGGTGGGTTGCTCGGTGTGCCCGACATCGCGAGCCTCGTGGAACGTGTCCAGAGCGCTGTGAAAGAAGCAGACATCAAGCCCGAAGAGATCGACATAGAGAAGTTCAACATCGATGCCTTCTATTCACAGCTCAAGGCGCTGAACAAGATGGGGCCGCTGAAGAGTGTGTTGGGCATGCTCGGCGCGTCGGACATGCCTAAGGACCTTGTCGAGCAGAGCGAGGGCAAGCTCAACAAGTACAAGACGATAATCAGCTCTATGACAAAGGCTGAGCGTAATGACGAGCACCTGCTGCACGAGCAGGGCAGAGTGGCTCGCATAGCAAAAGGGAGCGGTCTGCCAGAAAGGGATGTGCGCGAGCTGATATCCGATTTCAACAAGATGAAGCGCTCATTCAAGATGCTCAAGAATGATCGCAACATGAAGCGGTTCTTCTCAAAAATGGGAGGCTGATTCCGTCGAAAAATAGAATATTAAGAAGAGAAAGAGAAAAAGAAAAAGCAAAAACAATCAAATGCTTATCTCTTTCTCTTCTTTCCCTGTGACTTTTTCTTTGCCTTCTTTGCCATTTTCCTCACGTTTGGTAACGTTTTTAAGTTGTCACAATAATTATTTAAATGTAAATATACATCGCGGCCGCAAATTGTAAAAGCAATTCCATCTAACTACGCAATGTTTTATCTAAGTATATGATATGGTTGCATTTCAATGCCTGGCAAGAAAGAAACTCTGGAATCAAAGCTCTCGGAGCTGGAATCTGAGTTCTCAAAGACGAAGGACAATAAGGCGACAAACAAGCACCTCGGCAAGCTCCGCTCTAAGATAGCAGAGACCAGGCGCGAGATCGAGAAAGCGAGCAAAAGGGTCAAAGGCAAGGGGTTCTTCGTAAAGAAGGGCGGCGATGCCACAGTTGCACTTGTTGGATTTCCAAGCACAGGAAAGTCCTCGCTGCTCAACGCACTTACTAGATCCAATTCAAAGACGGCACCATACGCTTTCACCACAACCGGGATTATACCAGGCACAATGGTCTACCGGGATGCGCACATCCAGGTGCTCGACATGCCAGGCCTGATTGAGAGCGCCCATACCGGCATAGGCGACGCCGCGAGCATAGTCGCGCAGATACGCGTTGCTGACCTGATTGTGTTCGTGGTTGAAGTAAGCAACACCGCTCAGCTGGACGTGCTGATGACTGAATTGTCAGAACTCTCAGTCTATGTTAACAAGCAGAGGCCCGATGTGCAGGTGAATGAGGTATCATCCTATACCGGTCTCAGGTTCGAGGTCAACCGCTCCGGCCTGCGGGATGAGGTGCTGCGTACTATATTTACTGGCTTTGGCATATACAATGCCACAGTGCGAATATGGGATGCGATAGGCGAGGATGAGCTCATATCCTTGCTCGCAGACAAGTCCTGCTACAAGAGGGCCGTAGTAGCCATGAACAAGATAGATACTGACAGCAGTTACATTGCCACTGCGCAGGAGCTGTCACGACGCCACGGGATTGAGGTAGTGCCTGTCAGCGCTATGGACTCCAGCACACTTGCCCCGCTGAAGGCTAGCATATACTCCAATTCTGGGCTGATCAGAGTTTATCTGAAGCCTAGGTTCGACAAGGAGAGCTCGCCGATAACCGTCAAGCGTGGCTTCACCGTCGGAGAGCTGGCGAAGCGCGTCCATACCGAAATACTGGACGAGCTGAAGTGCGCATACATAGAGGGCAGCAGCGTCAAGTTCTCGAACCAGCGCGTCGGCGCAAAGCATGTGCTTGCGGATGGCGACATAATCACTTTCATCAGAAAGATGTAGGGCATTTCAGGAAAACGGGAAACTATTTAATAAGGCGAGCGGGAATATGCTGTAGTGGCAAGTGATCTGCAATGTCTATCAAGTACTGGGAATTTGAGGACGCACCTCTCAAGGAAAAGCTGAAGAATGCCAACGTGAGGGATGTAGCAAAGATCTTCTTCGACAACGAGACTGAGGCATATCGGTTTGCTGCGCTGCTTCTTGGGGTCAAGAAGCTTAAGAAGTTCAGGTTGAAGGACGTGCCTGAAACAATACCTGTAGCTACTGCCAAGCGCTATCTTGATTATGCTGTGCAGCTGGGCATGCTCAGCCACGAGGGCACAGCATATGAGCTCACAGACAGGTTCAGCAAACCGCTGCGCAACATCGCAGCGTACATAAAGGCGTGGATGGAGTCGCAGTCTGAGGACGATCTTTCAGTACTGTTCCCAAACGCCCGCACAGACAAGCAGGGCAAGCGCGGAGGCCGCACGCTGCATGAGACGAACGGGCCCGACGGGATTTGAACCCGCGACCGTCAGCTTTCTTCGCCGTTACTGGAACCCTTATTAAGGGAATCCCATAGAAGGCTGCTGCTCTGTCCAAGCTGAGCTACGGGCCCTAACGCATAAGGTTTGACATCCTAATGTTAAAGAACCTTCTAGTATTCTGCATTAGCGCCGCTGCCGCCTCGTCGAACCCAATTCCCTTGGCAGCGGCTATCATTGCTATTGATTTCTCCACGTCTTTAGGCACGGCGTTGTTAACCGGAGCGTCTGTTTCTGCAAGCAGGTTCTGCATGGGTGCAGCCTTTATGACCCGCTTCCGCCTGGACGATTCCATGGGTGGTATCGAGATCATGTAGCCCATGTCTGCTGCATGCTTCGCCTGTTCGACGTCGCCCTCGAAGAAATGAAGCTGCACGCGTTTCGCACCCTTCAACTCGAGTATCTCAAGAGCATCTGCCAATGCGTCCCTTGTGTGCACAGATACCGGCAATCCGAGCTCTATTGCCAGCTCGACAAGCCTCCCGAAAACCAGCTTCTGCCTCTCAAGCACGCGCTCGTTTGTCGCGAACTTCTTGTCTATGCCTATCTCACCTATTGCCACAATCAAACTGCTATTGTCCCTTGCAAGTCGCATGTTCTTTTCCAGCTCATCATCGCTTATTGTGCCAGAATACTCAGGATGCACGCCTACGGCAGCGAAAACATTTATGCCGTCGCTCATAGATAATGTCTTGAGGTTCGAGGCGAGATCCACGCCGTTCGCCACTATTACCTTAACCCCATAGTCTATGCTCTCCTTCAGAGTCTCCCTGCTCAGACTTTCTATGTGGCAGTGGGCGTCCGCCAGTTCCGGCCTGCTCTTCCGCATCTCCGGCCTATTGACCAGGAGCTCCCTCGACTTGAGTGCCTCTGCCATCTCCGTCACAGGTAAAGCGTTGTCTCGCAATATATATAGTCTTATATAGGGTAAATGGTAGCTGTGGAACCGGCCGTAACGCTAATTCCGCATTCCAGGTGTAGCAATGGAGAGTAATCAAAACCGGGAGAGAGCGTTTGTCAAAAGGCAGGATCGCGTACTTGCCGCGCTGTTCGTGCTTGTTATAGCAGGCATAGCGTTCAGCGTCTATGCGTTCTACGCCACGCAGAACAGGATAAACACACTTGCGGTTGATATACTGTCGCTGCGGAACGGCACGGGCAGCAATTCCGGCTTTTTGGCGCAATTCACACAGTTCGGCACCAGGCTTACGAACATAGACCAGCAGCTCAACTCAAGCTTGCTGGCCGTCATAAACAATGCACCACAGTCGTATTTCGAGAAGGCGGGCATGATGCTGCTTAATGGCAGCTTCGCAAACATGGTGCAGGTGCCTACAGCGAACACTATAGATAAGACACGGCAATTCGTATCTAACGGCAAACCCAGTGTGATCTACATAGGCGCTATATCATGCGTATACTGCGGCGAAAACAAGTGGGCGATGGCGCTTGCACTCGGGCAGTTTGGCAGCTTCACCAGCCTGTACAAGGGCTACAGCAGCTTCGGCGACTATGACGTGCCCACCCTGTACTGGACCCATGACAATTACACCACGCCAGAGGGCGTAAGCTACGGCAATGGCTACCACAGCAACTACATAAACTTCTTCTCAGCTGACTACGACTCGCCTATTATCGGGAGCTTTAATGTGCAGCCGCTCAGCTATTTTGTGGTGCATGCTCCAAACTCCACCTATACAGCTGCCATGTCGTTCATGAATGACACCAACGCTTTCAGTGGTACTCCATTCACACTATGGGGCAACGTGCTGGTAGCCGGCGCCGATGGCAGTGTGTTCGGCAACACCACACCTACTGGCTCTACGTTGCCGTTGACCTACATGACCCACGCGCAGGTGCTCGCCCAGTTCAAGGGCTTCAGTGACAGGTTCGCGTGGGGCGAGTACGCAGCCGCTGATGTGTACATATCGTACCTCTGCCCTGCCATAAACAATACAGCAAGCATCTGCTCTCTCCCCGCAATAAAGCAGCTTGAGGTCGATGAGGGTGCTGCATGATGCGCCTCTATGATTTGCTTACGAGAGTATACCGGCCAAAGTACATCGCGCTGAATATAGCGGCGTTTGCAGTGTACTACGTAGTGGCCATAGGCATAGCCAAGTTCAGCAACGGCGTTGTTATTTTTGCACCGTACACCAACGTGCTGTTCTATGCAGTTCTGGCGACCGCATCAATCCTGCTCACGCTGTCCGTATACTCTATAAGGAACACAAGGCGCAACGCAGCCAAGTACTCAGCTAGCACGTTCGGAACACTTACCGCAGTTGGCGGCGGTTTGTTTCTTGGATGCGGCTGTCAGGCGCCGATATTGTTCAGTGTGTTTTCGATTTTTGTAGGCAGTGCCAATGCATTGGGGGCAGACGTGCTAATATCAGATTACGAGCTGCCGTTGCTCCTAGCTCTGCTTTTTATAAATGTCGCGATAATATCATACTATCTGCGCAAGCTCTCGCAGCCTGCATGCAGTCTGCCTGTAAGCAGGCGGAGAAAGTGAGGATATGGCATCGCGTGGAATGCATATCAGGCATTCCAGGAAGCAAGGGACTAATAGAGTTAAGGCCGCGATATCTAAAAGGCGGATTAGGAAAAAGATCTCACATACTGCTATGAATCACAAGACCAGAATGATTAAGCGGCAAAATCCACAATTGCCAGCATACGGGCCCGCCTCGTACAACGGTGCGCTGGTCTATGACATAGCTCTAGGCGTCCGCCAAGACAGGGACCGGGTGCCGGAAGAGGCGCTTCTGCTGGGCCATGTGTTGCTCAACCTGACGCCGTCCTCGTCAACCCTCGCCTATAGGTCTGGGTTCTCGGTAGGCAGCACACTGTACGAGCTCGAGCTGACTGCACATCCCAAGCCTATGTACGGCGAGTATGTGCCGTACCTTGTGGAGTTCCTAGAGCACGCGGGCTACCGCGTTACATACAGCGTCTTTCCAGACCAATCGACATTTAGGTTCCACGGCCCTAGCATTTACCTGGGCGCCAAGGTGCACACCTTCGAGGCCGGAATAATTGCCGGATTCCTTAGCGCGGCCAGGCACACATATGTTGGCGTTAACGAGAGAGAATGTCGCAATGCCGGTGCGCGTGAATGCACTTTCACCACCTCCATAACAGCACCGCGCCAACCGATAGGGCGCGCCGAGATAGACAGGTTAATAAATCATGTGCAGGCTGCAGCCAACTCTGGTGCCCGTTCAGGCGGTACATTCCTGCAGAGTTACCATGCGTTGGTGTCCTCGGCAATGCTCGATAATGCAAGCCTTGATACCCTAAAGGACCTCATGGCTTACATAGGCTCCTCTCTTAGGATAAGGTTTGATTCGATGCGCGGCAGGAAGCCTGGCGCAGCAAAGTACATCTCAAATGCTGTTAGTGTGCTCGGTCTTGGCGCTCCATCCATAAGCGACATGCGCAAACTGGGAATAAGGCTGTCTTTCGGCGCATCGACATCGAGGCATGGATGGGTCGAGCTTTCGGTAGCATTCCTTAATGGTATCATCGGCAAGGGCGCAGATACCACCATAGCCACAGAAAGTAATAAGAACAGTCTCTATACAATAACGTTAGCCCGGCGGCCAGTCCCGCGGATCCACTGAAGCCCAACCCAGCTGGTTTTTATGGCACTAGAATTCATGGACAAGATAGGGCGCTTAATCCCTACGATAAGGGGCCCGAAGAACCCGCTCTCGCTCAGGGAGAAGATGTACTGGACAGCAGGGATACTCGCAGTCTATTTCCTGCTCTACAACATCTATGCCATAGGCGTAAACCAGCAGGCTGTATCACAGCCGGTGCTGCAGCTCATAAGCATAATATTCGCGGCCAGGATAGGCAGCCTGATAACCGTAGGCATAGGCCCTATAGTCCTGGCGAGCATAATACTGCAGCTGGTCAACGGCTCCGGCATAATCCACCTCGACATGAACGACCCTGTGGTAAAGAGCCGGTTTCAGGCGCTGCAGAAGCTGTTCGCGATGAGCATAGCAGCTGTAGAGGCGATAGTGTTCGTGATAAGCGGCTATGTGCCTGTGGCGAGCTCAAGCGTCATACCTATGGTAGTGCTGCAGCTGGTCTTCGGCGCGTTCACCATAATATTCCTTGATGAGACTATGACCAAGTACGGCATAACCTCCGGCATAAACGTGTTCATAGCTGCCGGTGTGTCGTTTGCCATAGTGGCCGGCACAGTTGGAATACTGTTTCCCGAGGCAGCCGCGGCCATAACTGCCGGGGGTGCGGCCGCACTCTCCAACGCCCTGCTGGCTTTCGGTCCGCTCTTCTTCGCTATAATCATATTCCTGGTAAGCATATACGCTTACGAGATGAAGATAGAGATCCCACTGAGCTTCGAGCAGCTGCGCGGCGTCGGCGGCCGTCTGCCTATACCATTCCTGTACGTCAGCGTGCTGCCCGTCATACTCGCCTCGTCGCTCGAGCTCAGCTTTACAGTATGGTTCAGGTTTCTTT
>JAKAST010000014.1 GCA_021828155.1 Microcaldota archaeon
GGCTTAGGTTGGGGCATTGGGGCAAGACGCCTCTGCTGCGCTCGCACTCCCACAACCGGTCCGAGCAGTTCTGGTGTGTCGCGGCCTAGCGCCGAGGGGCTGAAAATTACCACGTTAGCACCTGCGCCAAGCGCCTCTGCTACATCCTCGCTGCTCCTACACTCGATTGCGCGCACACCGGACATCTTGTTTGACTCTATGACCATAAGCGTAGGCTGTGTAGATGCCACAACGCACATCTCGAAGTCCTTAACGTTGTCCGACAGGTCAAGAAGCTGCTGCTTGTAATCGCCAGACTTGAGCTGTGATATTATGCAGCTGCTGCCGCTGCTGTTTATGAAGTTCGACACCTTTATACCCAAATCTGCATCAGCAGCTATAAGATAGACTCGCACAGTATGCATTTGGCCGTTCAAGATTTAAATATTGTGCGGCCGGCGCTGGCCACGTACGAATATGCAGGTTTTTATTCTTTCTTTGGCATATTACAGCGGTGTTAGACTTGAGGGGAAAGGAATCACTTGTGATTTGCGAATCGTGCGGAAGGAAGGTGCCGCGTAGCAAGGCTGTATCGATAGAGAAGTCCATAAGCTTCAGCACCGATACAAAGACCGCCAACGACGTGCGGTTTTTCGAGAGGAGGAAGATATACTACTGCATAAGCTGCGCAAAGCACAGGGGAATATTCGAGATGAAGAAGAGGCAGGCAATCGCGAGATCCAAAAAGATGATGTAGATGGCGCTGGCGCCGGATGATTTGCTCATCTTCAAGCTCAGGGAAACCGAAAAGAAGACCTCGAGCAGTGATGCGCAGACGCAGCGCAGAGTGGTGGCTGTGCAGCCCAAGCAGGCGCCTGCGCAGAATGTAATCAAGATATCCAGGGAACGGACATTCGTTGCACCCACTGGTTCGTATGCTCAGGTCGAGGAGGCACTAGAGACCGCCGGCGCAGGAACACACGGCGGCAGGAGTGCCAAGGAGACAAGGGCGCAGATAGAGAGCAAGGAGGCTGCAACCGGGCTCGCGTGTGTTTGGCATCCCTGGAGGCCCGCATATGCGGTGTGCGACTACTGCCACAGGCCCTTCTGCTTCGAGGATATAGTGGAGCATGCTGGTAGGTACTACTGTCTTGAGGACATAGACGAGGTGACCAAAGGGGCGGTGGAGGAACTGCTGGGCTACGGGCCGGTCGCACTGATCGGGGGTGGCCTGCTGGCTGTCACATTCGTCGCATTCCTGTACATGGCAGGAGGGCAAATCGCCTACATAATAAACTACGCCAACACCATCGGCTTCTTCGCGTTCGTCGGGCACATCCAATTGAGCTATGTGCTGACGCTGCTCGGCATAATTGTGGTGCTATTCGAGCTCATTGCAGGCGCTCTGCTGCTTGCAAGGGCAAAGTCAGGCTTTGGGGCGAGCCTTAGCGCTAGTCTGGTCGGGATACTGTTCTTTTCCTATGTCTACCTGAGCATCAGCGCGCTGTACGCACTGGTGGTATCTGCCGTAAGCATCGCGTCGCTTGCTGCGCTGATATTGTCGACGCGAACGATGCACCTTGTCGAGACTGAGGCATTCAAGCCAACGGAGCAGGTGGCAGCGCTTGACTTCCCGAACATTGGTAAATTCTAAGAGATGGAAGGCCGCAACTCTGGAGAATCGGCGCACGTATTGCCGGTGCTTATGCGGTCAATCCTGCCGGCGCACCAATTCTGAGAGTGACCGGGTTTGGTACCTTCCGCGCCGCTCTATGTCCGCGAGCTTCAGCAGCACCGGCCTTACACTGCCGTTCTCGGAATACGCTTTTAGGAACGCATTGTAGTTGGGTGCGTTTATGGCGCGTTTGAGTAGGAGCACGTCAAGCGCCTTGTCCTCGACGGATGCGGATTGCACAGCAAGCCCGAAGTCTATAACCCAGAGCTGGTGTTTGCCGTCCACGAGCATGTTGGCCGGCGTATAGTCACCGTGTGCTACGCCTAGATCATGCAGTTTACGGAGCGCTTCGCCAGCATCTGCGAATATTCGGGCGCGCTCTCTAGGAGCTGCGTGCAGCAAGAACGATGAGAGCGGCTCGCCATCTATGCGCCCGATGTATATAGTATCAAGACCGACCATAAGCACGGGCGGCACGTTAATGCCGTGCGCCTTGGCCACGCCGATTATGCGGGCCTCGTTCCTTGTGCGATGGAGGCGCAGGTCTGTTTCAAGTCCCGATGCAATGTAGGGCTTCCGGCGCCTGCGCTTGACGATAACGTCGATGCCCAGTAACCTGCCCTCGTATATGTCCGCTTCGGCGCCCTCTGCTACCTTCCTCACTCTACCACCACAGCCTCACAGCGTCCACCCTGAACTTCTGCATCACGGTCAGTTCCCGCTCCGGCACGCGTACGTGCGCATTGCGCATCTTCTCTGCCACAAGTGCAATCATAGCGCCATTGTCGGCATTGTATTCGTTCGGCGCTGCGAAGAATTTGGAATCGTGCTGTGCAGCCATGGCGCGCAGCATGGATGCAAGGCGCCCGCTCTGCGCGACTCCGCCGCACGCTACTATGTTGCGCCTGCGGGTCAGGAGCAGCGCGCGTTCTGTAGCTTCTGCCAGCATGGCGAACGCTGTCTCTTGCAGGGAGAACGCCACATCGCTGGGCTTGTGTTCAGAAAGCATCTTCACAGCGCAGGTCAGCAACCCGGTGAACGTGAAGTCCATGCCCTTGACTGTGTAAGGCATGTGTATGTAATGCCCGCCCGCGGCCAGCCTGGCCACGCTTGAGCCCCATGCAGGGTTCAGGCGGGCGGCCCTTGCGAAGTTGTCGAGCATGTTGCCTACACCTATGTCGAAGGTCTCGCCGTAAACATTGTAGTGCCTGGACGGCTCCGATACCATGCCAAGGATCTGGGAGTTGCCGCCGCTCACGTAAAGCGCGAGCGGGTCCCTGAAGCCGGATAGATGGCGTGCTATCTCTATGTGCGCGAGCGCGTGGTTGACAGGGTAGAGCGGCACACCGAGAGTATTGGAGAGTGTCTTTGCCGTGAGCATGCCAACGCGCAGGCAGTGGCCTATGCCAGGGCCCTTGGTGTAGCCTATGGCAGTTATGTCGTCGAAACCTATGCCCGCCTGCTTCATTGCAGAGCGAACGACCCTCGCGGCATTCCTGGAGTGCGTATCTGCCGCCCTAGAGGGTATCATGCCAGCGCTCTCTATCCTGTACATAGCCTTGGTGTTCGAGAGCACAGCGCCGTTTTCGACTACGCCTGCGCCGAAGGTATGTGCGCTGCTCTCTATCCCAAGCACTGCCATTGTACCGCCAATGCGACAATACGATTCGCTTGAAACTATTAAAAGGCGCTTATGCAATCATTAACATGATGAGGAAGGTATACGTTCTCAGGCTGGGCCACAGGCCAAAGCGCGACAAGCGCGTCACTACACATGTTGCGCTTGTAGCCAGGGCATTCAACGCAAACGGTTTCGTCCTTGAGGGCGACGACAGCCATGTGCTCGCAGCTGTGCGCGGTGTACTGGAAAGGTGGGGCGGCATGGGCTTCGCTATTGAAAGCACTAGAGACGGCAAAACCTATGTCAGAGAATGGAAGCGCGCAGGAGGCATTGTGGCGCATCTTACCATGTACGGCATCAACATAGCAAATGCCCCGAGAATTCCGCAGAGAAAGCCGCTGCTCGTTGTGGTCGGTGCAGAGAAGGTGGATCCCTGGTTTTATCACAACGCGGACTACAACATAGCAATAGGCAACCAGCCGCACTCTGAGGTTGCCGCGCTCGCAATATTCCTTGACAGGCTCGGCAATGGCAAGGAGCTTGGCAAGCGCTTCCCGGATGCGCGTATTAGGATAATTCCGCAAAAAGCAGGGAAAAGAGTAGTCAGGGCCAACTAAGCAATGTCTATGTTGCCCTCCTTGTATCCGAGGCCTATGAGCACATTCTTTACCCTGGCCTTGTGGTTGCCCTGGAGTTCTACCATGCCATCCTTAGAGGTGCCGCCGCATGCCAGAGAGCGCTTAAGGTCCTTCGTCGTGTCCTCCACCTCGTCAGGATTTATGCCCTCCACTATTGTCATTATCTTGTCGAACTTTGCCTTCTTGAGGTAGACCCTTATCTTGCCCTCCACCTCCTTGTCAAGGACGTCGCATACGCAAAGCTCCTTCGGGAGTCCGCACTTTGGGCATATGTCAGTCATTACTTGGAGGCACCCCTCTCCTTGAGGATGGTATTTATCCTTGCAACCGTCTTCTTCAGCTCCCGGGTCTTTACCACCTTACTCGAGACTCCTGTTGAGGCGACTTTCCTCTTCTCAATCGCTAGTTCAAGGGAGAGCTCATCGAGCCTCGACTTCAGAGTGGCGGATGGTAGAGCCCTTATATCTTTTATCTTTATAACAAGCACCTGTTCGTTACACGTTATTTGGGCATTAAGATATTAAAAGCTTTCTTAGCCCGCGGTTTTGTGTATTGCACCCTCGTGTGCGCATCTATAAATTGTTTCCGCTCGCTCTCTAATCATGCTTCAACTGCTGGGACTGCTGAGCCAGCTACTGATTGATACGTCGTTCTCATGGATACGGATGTTCATCGCTCTCTTCTTTTCCATACTGATCAGCCTTGCGGTCGGCATATACGCTGCGCGCTCTGAGCGCTCCGGCCGCATAATAGTGCCGATACTCGACATACTGCAAACACTCCCAATACTTGCGTTCTTCCCGTTTGTCATATATATTGTGGTGGCGACGCTGCCGGGCTACATAGGCATAAACGCGGCGGTGATATTCCTTATAATCACCAGCATGATATGGAACATAAGCTTCGGCGTGTATGAATCTATACGCACCCTGCCCGTGCAGCTCACAGAGGTGGCAAGGCTCTACCATCTCACGGGCTGGCAGAAGCTTACGAAGGTGCTTATACCTGCGAGCATGCCGCGCGTGGTCGAGCAGTCAGTGCTCTCGTGGTCGATAGGGCTCTTCTATCTTGTAACGAGCGAGATATTCTCGACCGGCTCGGCGCAGTACGCAGTGAAGTACGGAATAGGCGTAGAGCTCACAAAACTCGCATTTTCTGGAAACCTGGCCTATTACGCAATAGGCCTAGCGGTCTTCGTACTTTTCGTAATAGCGACGCGCTTCCTGTTCTTCATGCCCTTTAGCAGGCGCGTGAACAGGTTCAATGATTACAGGAAGAGGCCCAGCGAACCAGGGCGTGGCACGGCGATGATGCAGAGGTTTGGTGGCGCAATCGCGCGCCTGGATCCAAGGGCAGCTATGGCGCAAAGGCTGCACGCGCTCAGACAGAGACCGGAGCAAATCGGTACAGCCAGTGCAAGAAGAACACCAAGCCAGACGGCGCAAGTGCGACCTACGCCCCCTACCAAACGTAAGTATTGGATTGTGGCGGCACTTGCAATTGCCGCACTCGCAGCGCTTCTCTATTTCCCTGAAGCAGGCGCCTATGAGCTGAGGGTGCTGGCCTCACTCGCTGAATCGTTCGTAAGGGTGTGGGTGGCGTTCGCTGCCGTGCTCGCAGTAGCAGTGCCGCTGAGCATATACATCGTTTTCATGTCTAAGCACGGCAACAGCTACCTCACACTCTTCCAGATTGTTGCGTCTATACCTGCCACAATACTCCTGCCGGTGATCGCGTTAGCACTCGTAAATGTAGCATTCCATGGTGAGCTTGTTGCCTTCGTGGTGTATTTCCTAAGCGGAATATGGTATGTAGTATTCAGCGTGGTGGCAAGTACCAGAACGCTGCCAAAGTACGTCTTCGAAGTTAAAAGCCTTTTCCAGGTCAAGGGGCGTGCTGCGCTGTCGAAGATATACCTGAAGGCCATAACGCCCGGCCTCATAACCGGCGGCATAACCGCGATAGCTGCGGAGTGGAACGCGAGCATAGTTGCAGAGTACTTCACCACTAGCGCGATAGGCAACGGCGCGCTGGTGAGCAGCGTGCACATCGGCATAGGCAAGCTGCTCGACCTTTCCCTTTCGTCAGGCAACCTCACATTAATGTTTATAGGCTTGGTGAACTTAACAGTAATGATAATAGTTTTGAACACGTTCCTGTGGAAGCGGCTCTACAGAAACATATCAAAGGTCTACGGGTAATGGAATGGCTGTCATAGACGTTGACAAGGTTGTGTTCGAGTTCGGACCTGACGCCAGGATAATAGACGGAATAAGCTTCGATGCGGGCAAGGGCGAGTTTGTCTCGGTGATAGGGCCCTCTGGCTGCGGGAAGAGCACGCTGCTTAGGATAATTGCGGGGCTCATCAGGCCGACGTCTGGCAGGGTGAGGTACAATGGCGCAGAGGTAAGAGGCCCGAT
>JAKAST010000015.1 GCA_021828155.1 Microcaldota archaeon
CATGGCAAAACCACTAGGATGTATATCGATAAAACAACACTAATTAAGGAAGAAAGGTCTATAAAAGCGTGCGTGCCGCTCGGCTGATACGGGTTGGCCTGCCAGATAGCAGGTCTTTTTCAGTAGATGCGGTCTATGCCGGACAGGAACTCTGTGTTGCCGACGCTCTCTGTCATGTGCACCGGCCCGCTGAACTTGGGGGTTACGCCGGTTATTATAGACATCACGCGTATCTGGTCGTTCATCTCCGGAGTGAGCCTGGCGCCGAAGATAACGTTAGCTTTTGGATTGAGTGAGGCCGTGACGCCCTCGCCTATCTTCGTTGCCTCGTCTATGGTGAGCGAGGTGCCGCCCGCCACATGCACCAGCGCGCTCCTGCCGTTAGACGTATCTACATTTAGCAATGGATGCGTGGTAGTGGACTTTACGGCCTTGCCGACCTTGTCCTGGCCGGAGCCGAAGCCGATGTTTATCAGCGCGGCGCCGCCATCGCGCAGCACTGCCCTAACGTCAGCGAAATCCAGGTTTATCAGGCTCGGCATCATTACGGTATCGGCTATGCCTTTCACAGCGTTCGCGGCTATGTTGTCAACGAGCTCGAACGCCTTCTCTATAGGCAGGTTCGGTGCGTAGCTGAGCAAACGGTCGTTCTCTATGATTATGGTTGTGTCTGCGTTCCTGCTGAGCTGCTCAAGTGACCAGTCGGCCTTCGCGCGCCTGCTCCTCTCCAGTGCGAACGGGTATGTCACGAACGCAACAACGAGCGAACCCTGCTCCTTTGCTATCTTGGCTATGATGGGCGCCGCGCCGCCTCCTGTGCCGCCGCCCATGCCCGCGCTCACGAATACCATGTCGTACCCGCTTATCGCTTCTGCTATCTCGGCCTGGCTCGCTTCTGCGCACTTCATGCCTATCTCGGGGAAGCCGCCCGCGCCGAGGCCACGGGTTATCTCCTTGCCTATCAGCAGCTTCTTGTCCGCCTTGACTATGTTGAGGTGCTTCACGTCTGTGTTGATTGCTATTGTCTTGGCGCTCTTTATCCCGCTCGCGTACAGCCTGTTAATCTGGTTGCTGCCTCCGCCACCCACTCCTACAACAGCCAGCTTCGCTACGAATTCGTCTTGGTCATCCATCATACCGGTCACCATTAATATGATGCACGTCAGCCTATTATCTCAAGGTCGCTGTACGGGTTCTTTGGCTTCTCCTCGAACTTGCCGACTATGCTCGAACCCTTGACTCCCGTTACTATAGCCACGATCTCTATCATGTCATCGTAGCCAGGTATGAGCCTCGCGCCCCACTTGATGTTCGCCTTCGGGTCCATGCGGTCTGTTATTATCTCTCCGGCCTTTATTGCGTCGCCTATGGTCAGAGAGCCTCCGCCGCTTATGTGTATGAGCGCGCCCTTCGCGTTCTCGAAGTCAACGTCCAGAAGCTTGTTCTTCAGCACGCTCTCGCTGGCTATGTTGACCTTGTCAGTGCCCTTGCCCATGCCGACCGCTATGAAGCCGACCTGCCCTGAGCCCATTATGGAGCGCACGTCAGCAAAGTCTATGTTTATCAGGCTGGGCTGCGTTATCGTCCATACAAGCCCGCCTATAGCCTTTGCCAGGACCTCGTCCGCCATCGCGAACGCGTCAGTCATTGGCAGGTTGGGCACCAGCTTTACGAGCCTGTTGTTGTCCAGGATTATAACGCTGTCAGCGTACTTCCTCAGCTCCTGTATGCCCTCCTCGGCCTTGACCTTCCTCAGCCTCTCGAGGTCGAACGGGTACGTGACCATTGCGACAACTATCGCACCCTGCTCTTTAGCAATCTGCGCTGCAACTGGTATTATGCCAGTGCCTGTGCCGCCGCCCTCTCCTGCGCACAGGAAGACTAGCTGCGCGCCCTCGAACGCCTTCTCTAGGAGCGGCCTGTCAACTTCAGCGCATTTCTTGCCTATGAGCGGGTCGCCGCCAGCACCAAGGCCGCGGGTTATGTTCCTCCCGACGAGGATTTTCTTTATCCTGTCGTCAAGGATCTTGAAATGCTGATAGTCAGTGTTTATCGCAACGAATTCTGTACCTTTAACGCCCGTCTTCACGAGCCTGTTTACGGTGTTGCCGCCGCCGCCACCGATTCCAACAGTCACAATTTTTATCTGCGCAGATCCCAGCTCCTCGGAGCCAGCGTCGGATACATTTCCACCTAGCAGTTCGTTTACAAGGTCGCTCATACCTATCGCCTGGTCAAGCAAAATTGAGCTGACAACGTTTAAAAGCCTTTTGCTGCCCGACGTATTTGTTGTAGTATGCTTCAATGTGCGGAATATGCCATATAGCACAGTAAAATTATTTTATGCAGAGCAAAGCGCATTTACCAAGCTATGCACATTGATACCAATAAATTAGACTTTTGCCTGACCATCGCACCGATATCTAAGGTGTGGTGCTGTTCTGCGTGTAGGTTCCGAGTATGCTTGTGCCTGACGTGTCCATAATTACGTAAAGCGACTGCCTCGCGCCTACAGCGCTGTAGTTTATCAGCCAGGAATCGTTGAACTGCATGCCCAGAGGCGTTGAGTTTGCGCTTATGGCACCGAGGCGCGCGTGCACAATCGTGTTGTTATAGCCGTAGTCTGTGATGTAGTTCAGTATTGCCGGATTGCGCAGCATGTAGGCGCGCGTTATTGCGACCGGCGGAGCTGATATAACGAAGCCCGGTGCGTTCGAGAGGCCGTAGACCTGGCAGGCGCTGGTATACAGATCTTCTATGCTGGGCACGAGCGTCACGGCCGGGTAGTCGAACTCCTCTACAAGAAAGGTGGGGCACGGCGACGTGGAGTTGTAGATCAGGCTCACCACGACATCCCAGCTCCCGGCCTTGAGCTTGGATGCCGATACGTTTATCACGGTTATGTTGGCGGTGGGGCTCGCCTGCTTGAGATCAGATGTAACGAACTGAACGGCCTGCGAGGAGGTGACCGAATGGGACGACGAGCTGCGAAGGAGCTCGAGCACCGCCACTCCTACGCCTACTACTATTATTACGGCGATTGCCAGGATGGCAACGCTCTTTAGCAGTCCCATAGTTCAGATAACGCTCATAAAAGCTATAAAAGCATGCCAGACGGCGCTACAGCGACAGGTATATCAGCACTGCCTTCGCTATGAGCAGCTTGTTCTTCGCCTGCTCCCAGACGATGCTGCGTGGCCCGTCGAGAACATCGCTGGTTATCTCCTCGTTGCGGTGGGCCGGCAGGCAGTGCATGATCAGTACGTCTGGAGTAGCGAGCTCAAGCGCCTTGGCGTTGAGCTGGTATGGGGCGAAGAGCCTCCTGCGCTCGTCGGCGCTTTTCTCCTGGCCCATGCTCACGAACGTGTCTGTGTAAATGAAGTTTGCGCCCTCCAGGCCTTCTTCCATCGAGTCGTACACACGCACGTTGCCGTACTCGCGCGCCTTGTTGAAGTACACGCTTTCGGGATTGTAGCCTTTGGGTCCGATGAGCTCCATCTCTGCGCCGAGCTTCGCCGCAGTCACCATGAGGGAGTTGGCGGTGTTTGTGGCTATATCGCCAAGGAATGCGATCCTCGCATCGCGGAGGTTCTTTTTGTGGGCGCGCACTGTGTACATGTCTGCCAGCGCCTGGGTCGGGTGCTCAAGGTCGGTGAGCGCATTTATCACAGGCACTGACGAGCCCTCTGCAAAGGCATTCATGTCGGCATGGCTGTTGAGCCTGGCAGCTATGAAGTCGCAGTAGCTGCTTAGTATGCGTGCGGTGTCAGACGGCGTTTCGCCGCGGCTGAACTGCGATGTGGCAGCGTCTATGTAGATGCCAGTGCCGCCGAGCTGCGATATTGCAGCCTCGAACGAGACGCGCGTGCGCGTCGACGGCTTCTGGAAGAACAGCGCGAGTATAGAGCCCTCCTTGAGCGCGGCCTCTTCGCGGCCCTCGCTCAGATTGTCTGCAATCTCGAAAATCTTCTCTATCTGCTCCTTTGAGAGATCTATGGAGCTTATCAGGTTCATTCATCCACCGAATATGCTTCCGAAACCCTCGTTGGCTCTTGACTGCTCCTCATTTATAAGCGCTATGACCTTGCTCTCGGCTTCTGGTGGTGCACGCTTGACGCTCTTGAATTCGTGGGCCAGCCTTTCCTCTGCGTCCCTCATGAAGTCCTCGTTGGCCTTTATATAAAGGTAGTACTTGCCCTTCTCAAGGCCGAGGGCAGCGCCCTCCCTCAGGCTGTACTCCTGTCTTGAGAATATGACATTGGCGTACTTGTCGCCTTTAAGCGCCCTGAGCTTCTCGTCGTCGAGGCTCTTGTCTAGATAGGGGTCATACTCCAATGCCTTTTTCAGCGCCGGATATTCAGCCTCGTCGCAGACATATACGCGCTCAGCCATCGAATCACTCCAGCAGCCTGGCCGTGACGGCACCGTCCCTGCCAGGCCTGTTTATCACTACAGCCTTTCCGGCTTCGGTGTTGATTATCGTGCCCTTGGTGATTATGTTTTGCCTGGCGAAGTTGCGGTTGTCCTTCGACTCAAGTACACCCTTTATCTTCACTTTCTTGTAGCCCTCCTTGGTAAGCAGGTTAACCTCTCCTGCCTTCTTCAGCCTTACGCTTACCGAGCCGCCGCGGTGCCTTACCGCAATGGACTCGTTGCCCTCTGCAAGCTTCGTTGCAGAGAAGTAGTTGCCGCTCTCGCTCCTTCGCCTGTCCCTGAACTTCGTCTTGTACTTGCCATTGCCCCTGCTCTTGGTGTGCGATGACGCATGCACCTGCCTGCTTGATAAACTCATGAAACCAACTCTGAATGCGATGCTGCCCAAAACTCGGAAAAGAGAATGCAGCTTTGCCTCAGTAAATTTCCCATAAATAGGTATTTAGCACTTGTTGTGCGTTCATGGCTAGACCGACGGCGATGACCTGAACAGGGGCTTGCACCTCTCGATTGTGTCGTCTAGACTGTAGCGCTCCCCGCTCTCGCGCATGTCTCGCGCTATCAGATACTCGCGCGCCTTGGCCAGAATCTCGGACCTTTTCGGAGATATTGCACTGAGCTTCTCTATGACCAGCGAGATTGGGCTAACTGTGTACGCCACATGCTCTCTTGAGATGCGTAATTTTTCCAGTTCGTAGTACGGCACTATTGTCAAATGATATGTTATAGTACGCTCCAGTTTCTCTACGGGCATGCCGTTCTTCCATTTGCTTATACGATATGGCCCCTCCATAGCTATAAAATCGTCTACAGGTTTGTACCCCTGCAGGCCGGTTTCCTCAAATAGCTCACGTATTGCAGTCTGGAGCTCGGTTTCTCCAGTGAGCATCCTTCCCTTAGCGCCTATATCAAACACATTGGCATGGCCCTCGGGCCTGCCAGACACGCTGTTGTTCTGGAGCAGCTCGACTACATGCCATACGCCTTCATTTTTGGCCGCGATTATAGTACCGCAGGAATGGCTTTTCCCGTATTCTGCCGTGTCATGGACAAACGCCTCTTTCACTGCCTGCCTTAGCACATCCATCGAACCACGCAACAAGCACTTGCGCATGCACCAATTTCATATTTAAGTATATCGGTCAATACGTTGCAGTGCGATGCCGCTACTGCCAATAGGTATTTAGCAGGAACCGTCTTGAATCACTGTACAGGTGTTATTTTGGTGTCGATACAGGAATTCTCTAACATAGACATCAGGGTTGGCAGGATCGTGGACGTGCAGGACCACGAAAAGGCGCGAAAACCTATATACAAGATGCGAGTAGATTTGGGCGAGCTCGGAGTGCGCGACATTGCTGCTGGCATAAAAGAGGTCTACACGAAGGAGGAGCTGTTAGACAGGCTAGTAGTGGTAGTGGCCAACCTTGAGCCGAAGGAGATAGCCGGCTTCATGTCACAGGGTATGCTGCTCGCGGCCGAAGATGAGGGCAGCATATCGCTGCTCAAGCCGGACAAGGATCTTGCACCCGGGGCCAAGGTTCACTAGTCACTCAGTAGTCGAGAACTTTTCCATCTTCGCAATTTCCGAACTTGTGACCTTCCTGAATATTGGCCTGACCTCCTTGCTAAAGTCCAATGCTGGCAATTTGGCCAGCATGTCGAATGAGGGAGCACCATCCAGGCTGAAATATGATAGTATGTCAGAGCTGGCCTTTGGCGTAAACGGGTAAAGCAGCACGCCAAGCTTGTG
>JAKAST010000016.1 GCA_021828155.1 Microcaldota archaeon
CCATTTCTATCGATGTCTAGAGGGAAGTGCAGGGGGAGAGATTCGAACTCTCGAAGGCGCTAGGCCACAGGATCTTAAGTCCTGCGCGTTTTTCCGTGGCCGTGCCTCAGGCCAAACCAGACTCCGCCACCCCTGCATGCGCTTAAGCGTACATCGACGGGCCGCTCGAGTCAACAACCTGCTTGTAACTGTCGTGCGTCTCCTTGCTCTTCTTGAGCATCTCCCTTATCTTAGCCTCGACCTCCTTGGCCTCGTGTTCAAGTTCGGTAGTATCGATATTCAGGTTTGCGATTTTGTCGATGGCCTGTATGGCCAACTCGGCATACCTCGGGTCTACGATGTTCTGGTCAACCGGCACAAGTAGCGTGATGTCAGGCAACTCGCTCCTTGCAGCGTTGATCAGGAGCATAGCGCTTATGCCTGTGGCGACGCCCTCGCTTACCAGCGTCATGCCTGCCTTGCGCACATCTCCCTCAAGCTTGGCGCTTGATGCTATTGCGAACACCTTTTCGTTCTTGGGCTTGACAGTCTCGTTGCCGTCACCATCACTGTCCGTCGGAAGCGAGGCTCCTGATGGCATTCCCCCTATCGAGATTATCCTTGCCATGTTTGAACTCTTTATCAGCTTGCTGAGCTCGGTTGCGAGGTCGTATGTCATCTTTAGGGGGATTGCGAACTCTGCGAAAATTGCTACAATTTTCTGCTTCTGGCTGCAGTACATTCGCACTGGCGGCAATGGCCTGCCGCCGTGGATTGACACGAGGGGCGGGAAGTCGTCGCTCTCTATGTAGCCGCAGTACTGCATACCAAGCTTGTCTATCATGTAGCTTATGGCCATAGGTCCGACAAGGCCGATGCCGGGAAAGCCCTCCACGAAGGTATATCCCTCAAAGTTGGTCTTATCTAACGTCTTTATTGTGATCATGCGAATCGATAGGTATTAGCAGGGATATTATTAAGTATGCACCGTGCGAGACCGGGAATTTACGCGTTTTGAGGGGATTATAGGCCGGACTTGGCCAAATAGCAACAGTTTTCCCGTCGGATTTACGTCGATAGTTATTTAAGTTTATTCATATCATAGTAACTGGTGAATCTGATGGCAGAAAGGATTGGAAGAGAGAGGGTAGGTAGAGAAGACGGCTATCTCTATTACCTAGGCAAGGACGGTTACGTATGGCGCACACCCATGAGGGCCAACGCACGCGGAAGGAAGGCGCGCATTGGAAAGGAGCGCGTGTCTAGGCAGGAGGGCTACCTATACTTCATCGACAAGAGCGGATATGTGGCAAGGACGAAGATGAACCGCGGGGGACGAATGAGGGGCTCGAGAAGCTCCAGGAGGAGCGCAAGCAAGGCTCGTCCGGCGAGAAAGGCCAAGATGAGAAGGAGGAGATAATCTCCCTGGCCTTTGTTTAACCACATATAAGGGTAGGGTGCTGTGCCTAATGCAGCACCCGATTCTTTTTTTTATTAATGTTAGAGCTGGGCCTAAATCCTGAAAGAGGCTTTGACGCCTATCCTTAACTTTTTGCGCCTGGCAAATCCGGAATTGGCTTCTATGACATACCGCGCCTTCCCAGACGGGTACATCGTTTCGCACGCTAAGCCATGGCAGGGCCTTGCATCCTCAAAAATGTCGACGATGCGCTTTCGCGAGTCCAGCCAGAGTATGTCTATCGGGAAGTGCATGTTGCGCATCCATATGCCCGGCCGCCCGTCAGAGTTAAAGACAAAAAGCATGCAAATATTTTTTGGTAGACTATCCCTGTACATCAGGCCTATCATGCGTTTTAGCACAGTGTCAGCTATGAGCGCGCGAAGCCTCACCTTTCCGATAGAGATGCGCGTCATCTTATATCTCTGCCTGCCTTGGATGAGGCTCAACAGTCCCATACCGCCACTCATTCGGTCAGGGAGACGCTCTTCTCCCTCATGAATTGCGGCAGGTAGTGCCTGCTGCCGGTGCCCTTGCCTGTCAGGCCGCTGCCCTTCCAGCCAACGAACGTGTGCATGCCGACTATGGCGCCAGTAGTGGCGCTTGTGCTGCGGTTTATGTAGACCGTCCCGGCCTGGATCCCCTTGGTGAACTCTTTTATCTCCCGCCTGTTCTTCGAATACAGACCCGCAGTTAGACCGTATTCAACGTCATTTGCCATCCTTAGCGCGTCCTTGAAGTCGTTGTATGTTTCTATGGTCAGGAACGGCAGGAAGAGCTCTGTGTGAACCAGCTCATGCTCGTGCCTCAGCTCTACTATTACAGGCTCGACATAGAAGCCGTCGAGCCCCGTGCTAACCTTGTTCCCGCCGTAGAGCATGCGCCCCGATGCCCTCGCCTTGTCTACCGACTCGGCATAGCGCCTGTATGCGCTTTCGCTGATTAGAGGGCCCATGTAGTTCTCTTTGGCAAGCGGATTGCCCACCTTAATCGCCCTAGTGCGCTCAAGGAGCTTGCTTATGAAAATCTCCTTTATAGACTCGTGCACGTACACTCTCGACAGTGCGCTGCACTTCTGGCCGGCAAAGCCGAATGCCGCACTTACGGCACCGTCTACTGCTTTGTCTATGTCTGCGTACTTCGACACTATTGCAGGGTTCTTGCCACCCATCTCCACTATGAATGCTTTCTGGTTTCCAGCGCTGAAGGTGCGCGCAATCATTTTGAGCCCTGTGGCACGCGAACCCGTGAACACTATGCCGGCAACGTCGTTGCTTAAGACCAGCTCATCACCCACTTCCGAGCCCGGGCCTGTCACATAGTTGAAGACGCCATCGGGCACCCCTCCCTCCTTCATGAGCCTGTATATGTAGAGCCCAGTAAGCATCGACATGTTGTCGGTCGAAGAGGGCTTGAACACAACAGTGTTGCCCGTTATCATAGCCCCTACACTCATTCCCACGGATATCGAGACCGGGAAGTTGAACGGTGCGATGACGCCGAAGACGCCGTACGGCTCCATTGATATCGTTATGCGCTCGCTGCCGGATGGCGCCCCCTGAAAGCCGAGCTGCACCTTTCCAGAACTTTGAGAAATTGAGGTCTTACGTATGTAACCTTTGTTGCGCTCCAGCTCGTCTGCGTAGTAGCGCAGGAAGTCTATCGCCTCGTCTACCTCTCCTACCGACTCGTACCTAGACTTGCCGTTCTCGTAGCTCAGCACCGCCGCGAGCTTGAACTTGTCCCTTACGAACAGCTCAGCTACATGCCTGAATATCGAGACACGCTCCTTGTAGTCCGTTGAGCTCCACTGGGGGAACACCCTTTTGGCCTCCGCTATTGCTTGGCGTGCGTGCTCCCTTGTCCCCTTCTGAAACTGTCCAATCAGTATGCCGTGGTCGATAGGCGAACGCTCCTCAAGCTGCTCGCCGGCATATACCTCCCTGCCCCCTATGTACATAGGGTTCCTTGCACCGAACCCAGCTTTGGCGCTTTTCAGTGCCTCTTCAAACATCGAATCGAATTTTTGCTCTTCGCCGGCTTCAAGGAGACGCCGATAGGTGAACTCGTTGGTGAATTTTGTGCTTGCCATTGAACCACTCCACACAATTAGCATGTGCGCAGGCATATTACACATGCAAGCAATTTAAAGATGTGGCAACTGCAATTGGCGCTGGCCTATCGCGCTCGTGCCAGCAGCCATCGTATAGCGCAAGTTTGACATGTGTACCGCACCGGCATATAAAGGTTTAAATATTATAGAGAAGCCATCAATATTACCGAGTTATAAAATTCAGTGTGCATATGGCAGCTACGCAGAACGATGCGGTGGTGCAGGAGGAGAACGAATACCTAAGGCACTACGGCTTCAGGGACGAAACCGAGTATTCAGAGGTGCAGAAAGGCCTCAGCGAAGCTACTGTCAGGTACATATCGAAGAGCAAGGGAGAGCCCGACTGGATGCTAGAAAAGAGGCTCGCAGCTTACAAGACCTTCGTAAGCAAGCCAACTCCGAAATGGGGCGCAGACCTGAGCAAGATAGACTACAATGACATTTACTACTATCTCAAGCCGAATGCCGGAAAGAGCGACAGCTGGGCCGACGTTCCCGAAGACATAAAGAGGACATTTGACAAGCTGGGAGTGCCTGAGGCGGAACGCAAGTTCTTCGCTGGCGCTGAGGCGCAATACGATTCAGAAGTGGTGTATCACCATGTCAAAGAGGAGCTGGAGAAGCAGGGCGTGATCTTTACCGACACCGATACCGCGGTAAAGAAGTACCCCGAACTGGTCAGGAAGTACTTCAGCACAATAATACCACCGACAGACAACAAGTATGCAGCGCTTAACACCGCTGTGTGGAGCGGCGGCTCGTTCATATACGTGCCGAAGGGTGTAAAGGTAGCGATGCCGCTGCAGGCATATTTCAGGATAAACGCCGAGAAGGCGGGCCAGTTCGAACGCACACTTATCATAGCGGATGAGGGCGCTGATGTTACTTACATTGAAGGATGCACTGCACCGATATACATAAGCTCGTCCCTGCATTCAGCTGTAGTAGAGATAGTCGTACACAAGGATGCGCACGTGAGGTACGTCACCGTGCAGAACTGGTCGAAGAACGTCTACAATCTTGTGACGCAGCGCGCTTACGCGTACGAGAACGCGCACATGGAGTGGCTTGACGCTAATATAGGCAGCAAGACGAACATGAAGTACCCAAGCATATTCCTGAAGGGCAGGGGAGGCAAAGGCGATATACTCTCGATAGCAGTGGCCGGAGAGAACCAGGTACAGGACTCTGGAGGGAAGGTGTACCACCTGGCACCTAACACCACTTCCCAGATAATCTCGAAGAGCGTGTCGAAAGGCAGCGGGGTTGCATCCTACAGGGGCCTGGTCCACATTGATAGACGGGCCACGAACTCCATCTCTGCGGTCAAGTGCGACGCATTGCTGCTCGACGACAAAGCAAAGACCAACACATATCCTTACAACGAGATCTATGCCGATGACGCGCTAGTCAGCCACGAGGCGGCCGTCGGCAAGCTGGGTGACGACGAACTCTTCTACCTAATGTCCAGGGGCATGAAGGAGGATGACGCCATAGCCACCATTGTTTTGGGGTTCATAGACCCGCTCGTCAGGGCGCTGCCATTGGAATACTCGCTGGAGCTAAAGCGCCTGATAAAACTCGACACAACAAACTCAGTTGGCTGAGGGTAATCCTATGCTTTCCAACAAAGCCGTAGATGCCAATTACAAGTCAAGGCAGTATGAGCCGAACGAGCTGTATAAACGGTATGGCGTAGAGTTCGACCTGGACCGCTACGAGGGCCTGCTCTCGATGGAACAGCGGCCGCATGCTGATTTCGGCAGGCTTGCTTCTGAGATTGCCGCAAGGCTGAAGATGAAGTTCGACGTTGTTATCGGCGATAATGGCATTGTTTCTGGGGGCTCTGAGCACCTCAGGAAAGTGGATGCAAGAGCACTGCGGGAGGGCATACTCAACGAAGAGGAAAGCAGATTCAACGCCTTTGCCAGAGAATTCGCAAAAGATGCATTCGTTCTAGACGTGCCGGAGGGAGCAAAGGCTTCAATTAGCGTGCTTTTTCTCTCTGGCGCAACGGTTGCACCGCTGCTTATCTCGGTTAATGCCGGCAGTGGGGCGAAACTCACTCTCAGCGAGGTATTTGCATCTCAGCAAAGCAAGGCAATGACAGGCATGCTGCAGTATATCAGCGGAGGCGAGCACTCTGCGGTGGAAGTAAACATGCTGCACACCGAAGAAAGTGGAGCTGTGGGATTCTCCATTCTGAAAGCCGCGGCGCAGGAAAGCGCATCTATCGTGATGAACAGCCTGTACGCTGGCGGAACGGTGCACAAGCAGCATAATGAGCTGTCGGCAACAGGAGA
>JAKAST010000017.1 GCA_021828155.1 Microcaldota archaeon
TTGGGGTTGCGGGGATTTGAACCCCGACCAGCAGGTTACTTCATACTATTTTGCAATTCCAGATATTCATCATCGCCATTTGGCTCAACTTCTGCTAAGCATCTGGAGCCTGCTGCGCTGCCAAGTTACGCCACAACCCCTTTGCACGTTAAGTTCTGATGCAACTGATATAAAGGCTTTCTCTTTACTGTTAGCGTGTTAGCATGGCTGTGGTGTTTAGGGGATGGGTCATAAAGGTTGAGACGGTAATTAACAGCGCCAGCGGGCACACTGAATTAAGGATCACGAAGCCTGACGTTGCAGTTATCATACCGATGGTTGACAAGCACACCATCCTGTTCGAGCGGCATTACAGGTCCGCAACCGGAATGTATATGCTGGAGCTGCCGGCAGGGCATGTAAATAATGGGGAGGCGCCAATACATGCTGCACGAAGGGAACTGTTAGAGGAAACCGGCTACACGGCGGGCAGCATAAGGCGGATTTACAGCTCGTATATGGCACCTGGGCTTTTAGCAGACAGAACACATTTCTTTATGGCGAAGGGCCTCAGGAGGGCGGGCCGGCCTACCGACTTACACGAGAAAGTACAGCTTGTGCGCCTGTCGGTTGGCAAGGCTTACAGATACGTAAAGAGCGGCCGCATAAATGACGGCAAGAGTATAATAGGAGTAATGCACTGCGTGCTGAGCAGGAAAGCCGGAACATGACGGCCGTCAGCCCTTCAGTCGACCGAGGGCCCTAGACAAGTAGATTATCACGACCACTGCAATTATTGTAACTACAACAGCATACGTGAACATCGCAGCTAGGCTAGATTGCGTGCCGAATATCACAGAAAACAGCTTCTGCACCGCCGAGTTCCATGCCAGCGCTGCAACAAAGCCCAAGGCGGACGTTATCAGCACGGTAATTCGGTCCAGAGCATCGTTCCGGGTTGCGTGCTGCATTTTGGACTTCGGCGCATTTGACATGGTTGATCATGGAACCATAACTTTAAATCATTGTTCTATTGGTCTGGCTGGCGTCCCTACAAAGTTTATTAACCTTGCCGCCCAAACACTCGTGCATGTTCGGTATTCTGCAAGCCATATACTCGATCCTAATAGGGATAGTGCAGGGCGTATCAGAATGGCTGCCTATAAGCAGCAAGACGCAGGTGCTCCTAGCGTCGCAGACGCTCCTTAAACTGAACTTCCAGCAGGCCTACACCTTCGGCCTGTTCATGGAGATAGGCACTGTGCTTGCAGCGATAATCTACTTCAGACATGAGGTATGGTCGCTAATAAGGGTTGTAACGCTGCGCGGCTCGCAGACGGAGAGGAAGCTGTTCAATTACGTGCTTGTTACGATTATATTTACAGGAATCATAGGCACGCCGCTTTACATCATAGCAGATTCGATAACGGGAGTGTCAGTAGGAGTGCCCATGCTCATAATAGGCCTTGTGCTGATAGGCGACGCTGTGCTGATAAGGTACTCCAGGAAGAAGCGCGAGCAGGGAGTCAACACCCGCAAGTTCGACAGCATGACATTCAAGGATTACATAATAGTGGGAGTAGTACAGGGCATAGCAGCCCTGCCTGGAGTGAGCAGGTCCGGCATAACTACAAGCGCGATGTTCCTGATGAACTTCGAGGCCGACGAGGCGTTCAGGCTCTCGTTTCTAACAGGCATATTCGCATCTGCGGCTGCATTCTTCCTGACCCTGATCAAGAGCTATGCGAACGTGAGCGCTGCGCTTGCATTCATAGGCGTGTACGGGCTCCTGATAGCTATAGTAGCAGCCACAATTGTGAGCCTGTTCCTGATAAGCTTCCTGATAAGGGTAGCCAGCAAGTCCAAGATAGTGTACCTGATAACCGCTCTAGGAATCATAGCGATTGCCAGCGGCGTGCTCTACATGGTGCTTGGCAATGCAGGAATCGCGGTAGTAAGCTGAAGGGCAAACGCATTTCTTAGTTGGCTTCGATTGGTTTGTTGTGTTTGGTGGTATTCGATGGACAAGAAGAGGCTCGTGTACGTGCTTGTCGCTGTAGTGGTAATTGCAGTGGCGGCGGCTGCAGTATTACTTCTGAACAGCGGCACGTCTCCCACGTTAGTCAAGTATGACAACGTGGCTGTGCCGCAGGCAACAATGGCGCAGTTGAACAGCATAGCGAACAACATGAGCCTGGCAAACAGTGTTGGAACCGGGCTTGCGGAGGCTTCGATGCTGCCGGGAGCGACAGGCTCACACATGCTGACGCTGAACGGCCTACCGGAGGTTCTTTACATAGGTGCTGATTACTGCCCGTACTGCGCAGCCACAAGATGGGGGTTGGTAATCGCCCTGATGAGATTCGGCAACTTCAGCGCACTCCATTACATGACCTCAAGCGCAGTGGACTACGACCCAAGCACCCCGACTTTCACATTCTATAACTCATCGTATTCAAGCAGCTACCTCTCTTTCGTTGGAGTTGAGACATATACGAACTATGTGCCTTCAGGGGCTAGCTACTACGCAGCGCTTCAGACGCCAACCCAATCCGAGGGCGTGATTTTCAACAAGTATGACACTAACAACACGCTGCTGCCGGCAGACGCGAGAGGCGGCATACCTTTCGTAGACTTCGGCAACCTGAGCATCGAGGATGGGGCATTGGTAATGCCTGATGCGTTCTACAGGCATACGTGGGGCCAGATAGTATCAAGCCTGGGCAACAGCAACACCCAGCAGTCCCAGGCAGCGATAGGGGCAGCAAACGTATACACGGCCGCAATATGCAGGATGACTAACAATACACCCTCAAGCGTATGCGACCAGCCGTTTGTCAAGGCAGCAACCGCATTCCTTGGCTGATCTACGCTATGCCGCAGTGAGCGGATCGGCATGGCCGTAGGAGTTTAGCAGGCGGTGTGCATCGCTGCGCCGCGAGTCGATGAGGTTGTTTGTTTCTAGCGGATCCCTTCCGATGTTGTAAAGCTCGTCCTTGCGGTAATTGAAGAAGTGGATCAACTTCATGTTGCCAGAATACACGGCAGTGGCACGCCTGTTGTGCCTCCGCTTCGTCTCATATATCTTCTCGGCCAGGCTGGACCTGCTCTTCAACATGCGCAGAAGCTCGCCGTCCCAGCCCTCGCTTATCCCAAGATGCTCGCTGACTGCATAGCGCGACGCCCTAAGATTGCCGTTCAGGAAATCTGACTTGCCAGATGCTATATCGAGAAGCGAGTCGTACAGGGATGCAGTGCTGACATTGCTGTGCACGCGCTCTTGCGTTTTGACGGGCTTGCCGTTCTCGTAGTTTATTGCCACCAGAGGCACTTTTACCACTTCCTCGTATGGGGGCAGGGCGTGGTACAGAAGCCCATGCTCGCCGAAGAACTGGCCGTGATCTGATGTTATCACTACAGTCGCATTGTCCAGTGTTCCGCGCTCCTTTAGCCACGATAGCATGCTGTTTACCCTAGCGTCTAGATAAGAGAGCCTTTTCAGGTAGCCGCGATGGAAAAGCTTTGTTACGCTACTGTCCAAATCCAGTATGCCGCTAAGGTAGAGCCACTTGTCCTGGACTATATCGCCCCTCCCAACAGGGTAGTTCTCGTGCGCCTCTATGAAGTTCATGAACAGGAACTGCGGCGTCAGTGCATCCTCTGCGTCTAGATGTGCCGCAAGGCGCCTACTGGTGTCAGCCAGACCGCGGTCCAGCTTGTGAGTACCGTCAGCCTTGGCCACTCCCCTATCCATGCGGAGCCTGAGGGACAGATAAACGCTGTCGATGAAGCGCTTTGGTATTAACTGCGCAACAGCCGCGCTTGCCTTCGACAGCCTCGACCTTGTTTTGCGACCGCCCTTCAGCACGGATGCCACCCTGTCGGTCAGCCCTTGGTTGTACTTGCCGTTCGACTCGAGCCACATGTCGTATATGCGGTCGAAGCCTGCACCAAGATTTGTGAAGCTTGTTAGGAATGGGTTGTTCGAAAATAGCGCGGTTGTGTAGCCGAGACGCGAAATCCGCCTGGCAAGCGTATCGGCGTCTGCTCGCAGGAATTTAGTCTGTGTGAACCACGGGTCGATCGCGCTGCTGGCAAGGAAGTCTTTCGATACTCCATTGATGCTCGATGCTCTCATGTTAGTGAACAGCGCCGCATGGGATGGCACAGTCCACGTGGCTGGCGATACTGTATTCATATATGCAGTACCTGCACGCGCAAGGCTCGATAGGTATGGCATGGCATTGCTATAGCCATCGTGGGCCCTTACAGTGTCGAGCAACAGCACTATTATGTTCTTCTTCGTGTTCATCCTGCTCAGCTGCCCTATGCTGAAACGCTATATAAAGCTTGGGATGAAACGGTTTCAACCGATTTGCCAACCAGTTTACGCGGCCTACCCTTCAGAATAACCCTGGGAGAGTGGTATCCTGATTTCTGCCCATTTTATTCCATTTTCTCTGAAGACGCGTGCTGCCACCCGGTGTTTGATATGCTCTTTGTAGCCCTCCAAACTCATGATGGAACCGTATATGTCCGTTATGAACCTTGCCTTGTCGATGTAGAAGCCATGCCAATCAGTAATGCCGATTTTCTCAAGCAGCTCGTTTGTAGTTTTGTTGGTGTACCTTCGGCGGAAGTTCAGCAGGTGCGCATCTATTTTCATGCCGCGCTCAGAAAGCATGTCCAATGCACGCTCGAAGATCCCGATATAGTTTATGTTTGCCCAACCTTCAGATAGCAGCCTGCTGAATGCTTGTGTGTGCAGTTCCAAGATGATTCCTGGATCACATCCATTGTACCTCAAGTCTTTATCCATCTCCTCCTCAATTGCCTTCGGCAGCACCTCGACAAAGCCCCTTAGAAGTTCTTTTGTGTTGGAGGGCCAGGTCGTGTTGGCTTCGCCAGTTCTGATTGTAGGAGCTTGGATCTTGCCTGTAGCTGCGCTGGTGGTAGCCATGCATTCACCCACTACATTAGAACGGGTTTCATATTTATAGGTAGCGTCTGCCCAGGATATGCGTTTCGGAATGTCGCAGATGGAGCAGCATGCACTGCAATGTTTATATTGGTACTTGGCAAATAGGTAGCGACATCATGGACATATGCGTCCTCAACCCGTTCTTCTATCCGTACATGGGCGGAACGGAGAAGGTCCTTTTAGAGGTATACAGCAGGCTCGCCCGCCGCCACAATGTGTGCGTAATATCCGCAGCTCTGGAATCTGGAAAAAAGGCGGGCACAGATTACGTAGGTGACATAAAGGTTGTCAGACTGCGCACGCGGTATATTAATCTTCCCGGTCTGCCTATGCCATTTCTGGCGATGGCAGGAGTGAAGGCCGCCATAGCAAAGGAAAGCGCAGATATTTATCACATAAACAACAGGTACCAATACTTCTTTGACTCAATTAGTGCCATAAAGAAGGCGGGCGGCAGGCTCGCGATGACGATACACAATTCGCTGCCCTCAGGGATAGGGCCATTCACAGATGCTGGCGGTATGCTATACGATATCGCGCAGGGCAGGAGAACGATGCATGCCGCGGACCTGATTACAGGGGTATCAAAGGATACGATAGACACGACAGTGCCGAAAGCTGATAGGTGGAAGAGCCACGTTGTCTACAACGGCATAGACTACATGCGCTTCAGGCCGCGCAGGCAAACCGACCGCCGCATAAGGACCATTCAGAGCATGTTCAACGGACTTCCAATTGTGCTT
>JAKAST010000018.1 GCA_021828155.1 Microcaldota archaeon
ACTTCCGGCTGGTGAGCCCTTCCGACCAGTACCTGTATGTCGAGATACTGCTGAACGGTACGCCTGTAATAATAGCCCACTACAACACCTACAACGTTACCGCCTTCGGCGCTACATCATCATACACATTCAGGAACGCCACCATACCCTTGATTAGCGTGGCGGGGAAGGTGGTGCAGGTGCGTGTAGTGGCTGACACACTCAAGCAGCATAACTACATAGCAATCGGCGACTTCTCGCTCCAGTCAAAGCCCAGCTCAACAATTGGCGTGGTAGCCAACTACTCGTCGTGAGGCGTTGTAGTTGTGCAGGGTGTAGGCGTGCAGCACCTGCATCCCTACTGCACAGCCTGAGCCGCACAAAAAGGCTTATAATTTACCATCCACAAGCATTGTGATCCAGATGGCACTCGTTGTATACAATACACTTTCCAAGTCGAAGGAGGAGTTCATACCAATCAATAATGGAAAGGTAGACATGTTTGTGTGTGGGCTTACGCCGTACGACGATGCGCACCTAGGCCACGCCAAGACCTTCATAGGCTTCGCATTCGTGGTGCGCTGGCTTCGGCACAAGGGCTTCAAGGTAAAGTATGTGCAGAACATCACCGACATAGAGGACAAGATAATTGCCAGGGCGCACGAACGGAACATGGATCCGTTCGAGCTGGAGCGCTATTACGAGCAGCGGTTCTTCGAAGACATGGCAGCATTGGGGATAAAGGACGATGTCGACGTATACCCCCGTTCGCATGACTACATAGATGCGATACGCGGCCAGATACAGCTGCTTCTAGACAAGGGGTATGCATATCCCCTCGATGGCGACGTCTATTACAACGTAGTGAAGTTCAGGGACTACACGAAGCTTTCCGGCATGAAGCTGGACGAGCTCGAGAAGCACAGGATAGAGCCGAAGGAGGGCAAGGTCAATGTCTACGATTTCGCGCTGTGGAAGGCCTCCAAGCCTGGAGAACCTATGTGGGAGATAAAGCTGAAAGTAGATGGCAAGGAGCTTACGCTCACAGGAAGGCCGGGTTGGCACATAGAAGATACTGCGATGACCCACGAGATATTTGGGCCTAGGTATGATCTGCATGGCGGTGCAAACGAGCTAATCTTTCCGCACCACACCAATGAGATAGCCCAGGCAGAGGCAGCGTACGACGTGTCCCCATTCGTCAAGTACTGGTTGCACTCCGGCGTGCTAAATGTCGACAATGCGAAGATGAGTAAGAGCCTTAAGAACTTTGTAACAATACGTGAGGCCCTAAAGGGGTTCGATGCAGAGGTACTGAAGCTATTCACGGCCTCAACGCATTACAGGAAGGAGCTTAACTACAGGGAGGCACTGATGGGGGAAGCCCGCCAGCGGCTAAACTACCTATATGCGGCATTCAGCATATTCTACAACATGCACGAGGTTCAAGAGTCCAAGGATGATGCAGAGATTGTTAAAGCTGCAGACACGCTTTCAGAAGAATTCTCTGCCGCGATGGACGACGACTTCAACACGCCGCTTGCACTGTCCAGGCTTACCGTTGCCATAAACCAGCTCAGGGCATTCGCAGAGGAGCACAACGAGATAGGCAGCAAGGCTAAATCTAGAATGGTTGCCGCAGTGCTAGAAGCCGCTGCAATATTTGGCATACTGGGCCACGACACCTACAAGACATCGATACCAATGGAAGCTGACCGCCTGATAAAAGAGCGGGAGAGACTAAGGAAAAATAAAAAGTTCGAAGAGTCAGACCGTATACGTGATAAGCTCAAGTCAGAGTACGGCATACTGCTTGAGGACACTGAATTAGGCACCGCGTGGTACAGGGAGGGGGTCTGATGCGTCTCGATGTACAGCAGCTCTCAGAGGCCGCACGCATGGTGGTAATCCTCAAAGCCTCATCTCATCTAGATATTACAGAATTGCACTCTGCAATACAGAAGAAGGTTGGGACGCATGGCGTTGCACAGATCTTCGACCCCAAGTGCGTGATAAGCCGCACCCATCTCATAGGTGCTTACCTCAATGCTCTCTACTCATTCGGCGAGAGACGCAATATAGCGAAGAACGCCTCCACAGAGATGCTGCTGTTCGCAGCCATGACGCGCAAGATAACTGACGCCATAACCCTGATTGGTGCCAAGAGCAGTTCCGATTTCATACTTTTCTGCAGCGATCAGGCAGTATTCAAAAAGATGGCCGGGCTCCTGACCTCGAGCAAGGAATTCAGGCCCGCCAAACCCCGCTCGAGTTCAGCTTCGCATTTTATCGGTATAGAAAATGATGATGAGGCGGTGCTGCAGAGGATGGCGTTATCAAGGCTCTAGCTGTTGGTAAGCCCTGTTGAATATGCTGTATATCCGTGCGGCCTTCTTCTTCCCTATCTTGTCGACCTTGGCCAGCTGCTCGGGCGCAGCGTTCGCAACCTCCCTCACGCTGCCGAAGTGCTCGAGCAATGCATGTGCAAGCTTCGGGCCAACACCGGGAAGGTTGCCAATAACATACTCCTGGAACTGTCGGTCTGTGTACGCTCTCAGCCCTCCCTTCGGCGATGGCAGGCGCTCGTCGGCATACTGCTCCTGGCTGGCTATCGCCTTTATGATCTGCGCGCTCTCGAGAGCGTTTCTGGAAAGCAGCACTAGCATGCCGTACCTTATGTATATTGATGCTATGGCCCCGTCTATCGCTGCACGGTTCATTCTGAACGAGTCTATGTCGCCCTCAACAAGCAGCACCGGGAACTCATATGTCTCCTTTAGCCTGCCTATCTGCTCGAAAAGCCTGCCGCTTATCAGCGAGCTCTCGAAATCCGGAATCGCTTTGCGCTCTATGCAGACACGGTCCGATACTGCATAGTCTCCAACTGGCAGCATCATGACCTCTACACGCATGCCAATGCTACTCAGCGCATCCAGGAGCTCAACGTTCCTCTCACGCTGGTCGACTATAAGCCTTAGTTCGCGCGCCATGCTCTACGCCTTGGCGAATGTCACGTTTGTTATTGCGACTGTCTCGCTACCCGAAGTGGAAAGCGCCTGCATGAACAGAAGCGAGTTGCCGAACGGCCCCGATACCAGGCTAGTATTGAATGAATAACCCGTGAGTTCTGGAGTGACGTTGAAGGTTGCAAGCGTCCTGTACGTAGAGTTTGAGGTCGGAATCCCTATCGTAAGCCTTGAGATACCCCGCACAAGAGACTTTGCCTCAAAGCTGACCGTGGTGTTTATGCTGTAGACCGACCCTGATGCTATCTTCCTAGCAATCTGCGTGGAGTTCGGATACGGCGCGTATACCAGAAACGGAATGTAGCAACCTATGGAGCTGCAGGCATATGTGCTGGCAAGCCACAGCAGCTGCTCAGTGCCATTCACTGCATAGTAATTTGGATAAAGGCCCGGAAGGTAAGGATATACTGCATACGTGCGGTACACAGAAGAGTTTATTGCGCTAGCTGTGCTGAACGCTATGGTCGTGTTGTCGTTGTATATAGGCTTGCCGAAAACTTCAGAAAGGTAGCTCTCCAGGCCAAGTAGTTCAGGGCTTGTGTAAGCGCCCTTGTTCACAGCTATAAACGCGGTGTTGTAGTTGTATAAGCTGAGTATGCTCTCAGCTGTGAGGTTCTCGTTTGCGGGTGTAGGATACGTGAAGTTACCTGATGTCTCGAGATTCTGCGCCTGCACGATGAGTGGAACGTTGTCTAGCAGCAACTGCTGGGTGCTGTTTGAGCGGCTCACATCTCCTCCGACGAGCGGCTTGCCCGATACTGCCGAATAGTAGGTAGCAATGCCCGGATACAGGCCTGGCAGATTGCTTGCCTGGTCGGCAAGGGCCGGAAGGGAAAGCACGCTGAAGTTGCCATGTAATGCCGCAAGCTGCGAATACAACTGCGGAACTGCCACGTTCGACGTTACCATCAGTGCGAACGAGTGCGTGAGCCCTATGCCTGGCGCCTCTATTATGAAGAGTACAGCTACTGCGCCTGTAAATAGCAGAGCGTTGCTCCCTGATGAGCGCGCATGAGCGCCGAGAAGCCTGCTGAAGCCCAGCGCAGCGAGCATCGCGGCTGCGATGCTGAATATCATGTAAAACCTACCAGGCTCCCTTATTATGTTGAATATAGGCAATCCCTTGTAAAGCAGGTAGAGGGCAGGTATGTGCGTTACAGCCCCACCGATCTGCAGATACGGGCCGAGTGTCAGCCATCCAAAAACTACGGCTATGCCGAGCCAGAGCTTGTAGAGCCTGCGCTCGCTGTACATACCATACGCGGCAAGCGCTATCACAGTATAGCCTATGTAGCCCACACGCTCAGTCGGGTCGTATGCGAATATCTTAGAAAGGTAGCTAGTGCTGCCATTCACATTGAATATACCGTTGAAGTAGCTCGGCACCAGGAAGGAGGCGATTGGGATGCTCCATAGCTCATTGTTTGATGCGGTGTTCAGGTAATTAGCCTGCTGCAGTCCACCCGGAGCTGATACACCGTGCAGTATAGGCACGAAGCCCCATGCCCCAGTTATAAAAGCCACAATAACGGCTATCGCGATGCCGGTCCAAAGCTTTCTGCGCATAAGCAGCTTCCTTGTGTTCTTGCCTATCGCGTACGCGACAAGCACAGCTGCCAGGAGCAGCACAACCATGAGCCCTTGCTCGATATCGCCCATGAAGACCGTGAGCATGAATGTTATCCCAAGCCCGGCAGCGCTTAGGTATTTGCCGTCGCCATTGAGCATGCGCATGAAGAAATAAAGCGCGAGAGGTGCCCAGCCTATCACTATCCAGTCTATGTGGGCATAGGCCTGTGCGACATGGAAGGCGCTGAACGCGAATACAAGCCCGGCAATGAACGACGCATAGACATTGTTTGTTATGTACTTAGCCAGCACGTACATGCAAAGTCCAGATATTACAAATCCGAGCACCAGCATGGCATTGTATGCTGCGGGCAGACTTATCGCCTGGAACGGCGCGGTCACTATCGCGCCTATCGGTGACATCGTCTGGTAAATAAGGTTGGCGCCAAGCGGATAGAATAGCAGGTTTGTGCTCCATATACTGTGGCCTTGCTCTACAGCGTGAACCACCCACCATATATCCCAAAGATTCTGGTAAATGTCACCACCCTTACCGGGTGCGTATGTGGCGAAGTGCGCGATTACTGGTGCGAACACCACCAATGTCACGAGCAAGTACGCAACAGTCGAATAGACGTGCTCCTTTCTTATGTGGTGCACAGCATTGCGCAGGTAGTTGGATGCCGAGCCATTACTATGGAGTTTCGGCTTTGCCTCGCCGTCGGCTAGCAAGCTGTGCGCAGCCACTGCTGGCCTTTCAGTCCCGCCTTCTATACCGCTCTTTGTTTCCTCCCCCACGTGAACATCTCATGGCTGCATTACGGCTGCGTTGGAAAAGCAAGAATTCATTAATTTACACCTGTAAAGGTTTTTATTGGTGACGCAACGG
>JAKAST010000008.1 GCA_021828155.1 Microcaldota archaeon
GCGAGTTTGTCTCGGTGATAGGGCCCTCTGGCTGCGGGAAGAGCACGCTGCTTAGGATAATTGCGGGGCTCATCAGGCCGACGTCTGGCAGGGTGAGGTACAATGGCGCAGAGGTAAGAGGCCCGATGGCCGGCATCTCGTTCGTCTTCCAGGAGTTCGGGCTCATGCCATGGCTCACTGCATCAGACAACGTCAGGCTCGGCCTCTCGCTGACAAACTTCAGCGAAGCCGAGAAGAGCGAGCGCACGCAGGCGCTGCTGGAAAGGATGGGCCTTACCGGCTTCGAGGACGCGTATCCGAACATGCTCAGCGGGGGCATGAAGCAGAGGGTAGGGATAGCGAGGGCCATAGCATCAGACCCGAACGTGTTGCTCATGGACGAGCCTTTCAGCTCGCTAGACGAGCTCACTGCCGAGACGCTGAGGGATGACGTCTACGAGATGCTGAAGAACAAGAACATATCCGTGAGCTCTGTCATAATGGTGACGCACAACGTCGAAGAGGCCGTGGAGCTGTCCGACAGGATAGTGGTGCTGTCGAACAAGCCAAGCAGAGTAGATAGCGTTGTGGATGTTGGGCTCAGCCAGCCAAGGGACAGGCACAGCAAGAAGTTCATGAACCTCGTTGACGAGGTGTACGCCACGCTGACCGAACACTCTTAAACGCTATTTAACCTTCCACCCGTCGGCCTTGGCGTCGTACGAGAGCAGCTTCGCGCCGACGCCCCACGCAAGCAGCAGACCTCTAAGCATCTCCTCGTTGGTCGCGTTGTCCTCGTGGAGCTGCACGCCCTTGCCCTTGAGCTGCGCCGCCAGTTCCGGAGTAGTACTGGCGAGCTTCTGCTTGAGGGCGCTTATCACGCTCTTGAACGGCTCCGCCGCGGCAAGTCCCGGCCTTACCATCGACAAGAATGATTGGCTGTCGAGAGGTGCAGTCTTGTCCAGAAGCGTTATCACACCGCTGTCGACTTGCACCAAGCCAAGCATCTCGGCCGCATCTATGAGCGGCAGCAGGTCGTCGACGTCTTCGCGCGCCTCCTCTGCGAGCGCGGAGACGTTTATCGTGCCGCCGTGCTCCTTCACTAGCTTGAGCACGCCGCGCAGCTTAGTCATTCCGACATCTATCGGGAAGAGATTTGGCATGCGCTTACCATCGCGTATAGAGTGGCTGCAAAAACTTAATAAGGTGATTACGGGAAGGCGCGCATAGAGGCGTACTCAGCCAGCACGCGTGCTGCTCCTCTCTTGTCCGGAAACCTCTCTGATGCGCTCTCCGAGATGTCCTGGGCGGTTAACACGCGCGAGCACAGCAAAATCCGGTTGCCCGAAGCGCGCGGCGCAGTCATCATGTACACGCCGAACCTCCGCTTTAGGCTTGCCATGCCTTCCTGCATCAGAGCAGTAGTGCTCGGGTCAAGGATGTAGTTGAATGCGAGTATGCCCCTATCGGAAAGGGCGCGCGCTGCCGAGTCGATGAACTCTTGACTCGCGAATTCCTTCGGCAAGGCATACGTCTTGTATGGGTCGACTATTATTACATCGTAGGTGCCCGGCGGTGCTTTGGCAACGAATGCCGCGCCGTCGTCTATTATTATGCGCGCGGCCAGCTTCTGCGGCAGGAATGCCTTGGATAGTTCTGCTACCTTGCTGCTCTTTTCCACTACATCTATGCTTATGGAGCTGCCATACGTCCTCTCCATCTGGAAGGGTATGGTGCCGCCTCCCAGGCCTATTACCAGAACGCGCGGGTTCGGGTAGAGGACGGGCAGCGGCAGCAGGTAGTCCCAGTAGCTGCCAGTGTAAATGGTATTGCCGCGCAGGCGCGAGAGCACCACACCGTTGCACAGGAATACGCGCTCGCCGAGGTGCTCCCTTACCGTAAGCGTGTCCTCACCGTCCTTTGCCTGAGCTATCGGCTTGCCGAAGAGCAATGAGCTTATGTCCTCGAATATGCCCGTGCCATCACCATGGGACGCGCTTCAATTTGAGCGAGTATGCACCCATGTTTGTCACGACATGTAGAATGCCGGTGAGCGCAACAAGGAACAGCAGGCCGTAGGCACCAGGAAGATGGCCTAGCCAGAACGCAAACAGCAAGGCCAGTGCGAAGAAGCCGTACTGGTCAAGAACAGGCGCGCCAGCGCCGGACTTGAGGTTGAGCCTGCGCTTGGTGAAGCTCCCGATCAGGTCTCCGGCATTTGCGCCCAGCGTTAGGAATACTGCTATTAGCAGCATGTAGTGAAGGAACGGATACTCAATGACCCCGACAGCTATGCCGGCAATTATGCTCGACAGAGTACCAATTATTGTCTTGTTTGGCCCGAAGACGCGCTTTCCAAATAACTTCCTGCCGAAGTCAAGCGGTCTGCCTCCACCGAAAAGCACCGGGGCGCCGTTCGCGGCGTATGCCGGCAGAATGTAGATTATAGGGTATAGGAAAACGCTGAAAAGCACCTGGTACGTGCCGGAGTACACTTGATCACGCATGCATAGCTGGCAGCGTCATACCCTCCGTCCGCGCTTGCCGCCGGGCCGCCTTGTCGTGTCAGTCGGTATTGGCGTGACGTCTTCTATCCTGTTGACGCGGAGGCCGCTCCTTGCCAGCACCCTGACTACAGCCTGCGCACCTGGTCCAGGCGTCTTGGAGCTGTGGCCGCCGGGAGCCCGTATCTCTATGTTTATGTTTGTTATGCCCTTCTCCTTGGCCGTGGCGGCCACCTTGTAGGCTGCCTGCATCGCGGCATAGGGCGAGCCCTCCTGCGAATCTGCGTTGACTATCATGCCGCCGCTCCCTACAGCGAACGTCTCTGCGCCGCTCAGGTCGGTAAGCGTTATTATCGTATCGTTCTTCGAGGAGTAGACATGCGCTACAGCCCAGCGCTCAGGCTTGGGCTTGGCCTTGGATTCCTCCATCGCCTTGGCCTCGTAAGAAACCTCGACCTTCGGCTTCTTCGCCTGCTGAGCCTCGCTCGGCTGCGGCGCCTTCGCCTTCTTAGTGGTTGCCTTCTTCGCCATTACAAAACACCATTACGTTGCTATGCAGGTACTGCAGCGGGCTCTTTGGCAGGCTCCTGCTTGGCTTCGGGCTCTGCCTGCTGCGCCTGGGCCTCCTTAGGCTCGGACTGTCGTTGCGCCGTAGCTACAGGTGCTATCTCTATATGCTTGAAATATCCTACGCCCTGGTCCTCTGATGCAAGCACCATGTATCCAGGCCTGTCGACTTTGCGACCGTTTACCGCTATGAAGCCGTGCACTATGAGCTGTCTGGCCTGGCGCATGCTCCTTGCCAAGCCCTTCTTGAACACCACTGTCTGCAGGCGCCTTGAGAGGAACGCCTGCTCGTTGAGGTCAAGGAGCTTCTCAAGGGGCGTGCCCTCCTGCGCTATGCCAAGGCGCACCAGCCTGCCGAGTATGTGCTTCTCTGCATCGGCAGTGCCTGTGCCGGCGAGAAGGTTCCTGATGTTGCCCCTGAGCCTGCTCAGCTCGTACTGCGCCTTCCAGAGCTCGCTCATGTTCTTGAGCCCGAACTCCTTTATGAGGGCGTTGTCTGTATTTATCCGGGCAAGGTTCCAGATGTCCTTGGGCTTGTCGAATGTACGCCTGTTACGCTTTGGTGCCCCCATTTAATCATCATTTCTTTTCTGCTTTCTCCTCCTTCTTGGCCGCCGGAGCGCTTGCCGCAGCTGCACCGGCTGCAGGCGCGGCCGCGGCTGGCGCAGACTGCGCGCCAGGAGCACCTGGGGCTCCCGCAGCGCCGGGCCTCTGCAGCACGGCCTTCTTCATCACGCCGACTGTAGCGCCCGTCCTGCCCGTGCTCCTAGTGTGCTGGCCCCTTACCTTCTGGCCGTACTGGTGGCGCATGCCCCTCCACGTCCTTAGTGTTACGTCGCGGTTCACGTCCTGCCTGGTTGCAAATATGAGATCATTGCCGACTACATGCATGTCATCGCCGGATTCGAAGTCCTTGCGCCTGTTGAGCAGGAACTTCGGCACTCCCGCCTTGGCAGGCTCCTTGATGAGCGCCTCGAGGCGTCCCACCTGCTCTTCATTGAGAGAGCCTATTGTAGTAGAGGTGCTTATGCCGAGCTTCTCCTGCGCCATCGAGCTCATGGCCTTGGCCATACTGAAGCTTATGCCTTTTATCTCGCGTAGAGCCCTTGGTATGTCCAGTGAGCCGTCGACATCCTTGCCTGCTATCCTGACTATCGACGTGGCGCCGCGCCGCTCCTCTTTCTTCTGGGACTTGGCCTGCCCCTCTGGCTTGGCCTGCCCCTTCTCGTCTGCCATATAAGCACCAAAAACGCCAGGGCTGGGATATTCAGCGTGAGCTTTTGAACCCAGATGGCCCGTGAGAGCCATACGCTTGCGAGTGCATTAATTTCCAGGCGTACGCGTTACCGGTTTCCGCCACCCTGGCACGACCTAATATGTGATGCACACTCTATTAAAACGTTTGCACGTTGGTTCACGCCGAAAATCCGAGTTACACTCGGGCATTTCGCCTGTCTACTTTCCCTCAAACATATAAATACATTGCGGAGAGTGTCTGCTGCGGCCGCAAGCGCAAGGCGCTGAACTAAAAGCATTAAAAGGGAAGCATTGAAACTATTGGCTGATGGTGCATCATGGCTGACGGGTTCAAGCTTGAGAAGCTGAAAAGGCTGCGCGCGCTTGGCATAGACCCCTATCCATATTCGTTCAGGCGCACTATTGACAATGCAGAGATACGCAACAGCTTCGAGTCCCTGAACGGCAAAAACGCTACCATAGCGGGCAGGGTTGTGGGCCTGCGGCACATGGGCAAGCTCTACTTCCTAGACATGCTCGACCAGAGCGGGAAGCTGCAGGTCATAGCCTCTGCAGACTCTACAGAAAAGGCATCGATGGAACTGCTCGAGCTCATAGACACAGGAGACATAATAGGCGTGGAGGGCATTATAGGCAAGAGCAAGCGCGGTGAGATAAGCCTTGAAGCAAAGCACATAACCATGCTTGGAAAATCATTGCGCCAGATGCCCGAGAAGTTCCACGGGCTTAACGACACTGAGATGCGCTACAGGAAGAGATATCTCGATCTCATAGCCAACCCCGAGGTGCGCGGCTTCTTCATGACCCGCGCCAGGATACTCAAGTACATGAGGGATTTCCTGGACAGGAGGGGCTATATAGAGTTCGAGACCCCTGTGCTCCAGCCCATATACGGCGGAGGCCAGGCAAAGCCCTTCAAGACGAGGTATGAGGCGCTAAACACTGACGTGTATCTGCGCGTAGCCGACGAGCTATACTTAAAGCGCCTCGTCATAGGCGGTTTCGAGAAGGTCTACGAGGTCTCGAAGGACTTCAGGAACGAGGACATAGACTCGACGCATAACCCGGAATTCACGCAGATAGAGCTTTATGAGGCGTACAAGGATTACAATGACTTCATGGCCATGACGGAAGAGCTCATGTCCGGGCTGGTGAAGGCGCTTTTCGGCACCCACCAGATAACCTACCAGGGCAAGAAACTCGACTTCACCCCGCCGTTCAAGCGCATCTACTGGGTTGACGAGATCAAGAAGAAAGCAGGCATAGATGTATCAACGCTCACAGACGAGGAGGCGCCTGCCGTAGCCAAAAAGGAGGGATTGAAAACTGCTGTGAAGAACGCATATCATGTAGCTGATGCGCTCTTCGACAAGTACGTAAAGTCAGATATATTCGACCCCGCGTTCGTCGTAGATTTCCCATCATACATGTGCCCACTTACTAAGGACAAGCGCGGCAACAGGAGGCTCAGCGAAAGGTTCGAGCTCTTCATCGCCGGTACAGAGGTAGCAAACTGCTATTCAGAACTCACAGACCCGGTAGAGCAGAGGAGAAAGTTTGAGGAACAGGAGGCCGAGCGCAGGAGCGGCGACGTAGAGGCTCCGCCCAGCGACGATGACTTCATAGAAGCCGTTGAGTACGGCATGCCGCCCATGGCAGGCATAGGCATATCGATCGACAGGCCAGCCATGATACTGACCGGCAACACCTCGATCAAGGAGATCATAGCCTTCCCGGCCATGAAGCCGAAGGGCAATGCTGGCGGGCGCAAGAAGCATGCAGAAAAGTAATGGCAACGCGGATATGCGCTAATTATTCAAGCATGAGGCGGGCCTGGAGGGATTTGGACCCTCGACCGAGAGGTTAAAAGCCTCCCACTCTAGCCAAGCTGAGTTACAGGCCCAGAACGAAACTGGTATTTAATGGGCATTTATTCATAGAAACGTATAATGCTTTATCTTAATTGTTTTTATGTCTTACAGGTTATGCAAATGACCGTCTGACAGTATAAGATTCGAAAGCTATGTGGAAGCGGTAAACCATTATCCACTCCATTGCGTGTCTGTCGGCAATGAAGTCCTAGCCATGAAATGCAAGCGAAATGCGGAGTCGGCGGAGGCAGCATTATGATGGAAAAGTTTGCAGGCTGACGGTACCATGATACACTATGTCTCATCGAAGAACGCGAGGATAATGTTCATTGGGATAAATCCACATTACGGTTCGTACAGACGCGGAATCCCGTTTTCAAACAACAAGATGTTTTGGTATTTGCTGAACCGCGCCGGCATAATAAGCGAGAATGCCGATACACTGAGAAACGATGGGAGTCTAAAGAGGGTATACAGGAACAAATTTCTGCAGGTGTACAACCTCAATTTTACCAACATAATAACAAGACCTTCGCGTGATGTGTCCCAGTTAAAGCGCGGCGAAGAGGATAATGGCAGAAAAAGGATTTTACGGTCTATATCAGCAAATAGACCAAACGTGGTCTGTTTTATAGGGAAGGTCACATATTCAAAATTCATAGGTAACAACGACTTTAAATTCGGCTGGCAAGACGACATTTATGGCTCCAAGGTGTATGTGATGCACTTCCCGATAAGGGGAAAGGCGCAAGTCAGAATAAGGGAACTGAAGGAGGTAAACAGGGTGGCGATGCATGCCAAAAAATAAGCGGTTGATCTTCACCATCGGCCATTCTACGCATAAGCTTAGCGAGTTTATTGGTATACTGGAAGCATACAGGATAAATGAGATAGTGGATGTTCGCACGATACCGAGATCCAGGGCAAATCCCCAGTTCAACGAGAAACGGCTTGCGGCAGGCCTGAAGCGGCATCACATACTTTACAAGCACATGAAAGGCCTTGGGGGACTGAGGCATCCTTCCAAAGATTCGGTCAACACGTATTGGTATAACGCGTCGTTCAGGGGTTTTGCTGACTATATGCAGACCAAGGAGTTCAGGGATAACATTAATGTTTTGACAAAGATGGCAAAAAGCAAGCGCATTGCCTTGATGTGCGCCGAGGCTGTGCCATGGAGATGCCACAGATCGTTAATCGCAGATGCGCTCACTGTGAGAGGAGTCAAAGTAGAGCACATTTTCAGCGCTACAAATGCGAGGCCCCATGAGCTCACGAAAAGCGCCAGGGTCAGAAGGCTTAATATAGTGTATAAATGAACATTTCCGGCAAGTTGGGTGTATCGGATGGATAACATAGCCGCAACAAGCAGGATGGCACGCCTATACATAGCCACGGGATTCCTTTACTTTGTTATAGGCACGGTCCTCCTTGCTTTAAGTTTTTCTAATCTGGTAGCTATAGCCAGAGACCCCATATTCATATTGTTGCTGTATGGTTTTGTCACGCAGTTGATTTTTGGGGTCTCGTATATTTTTGTGCCTGGGGTTTCACGCCATAGCGGGCCCAACTACAAGGCCATAATCGCAGAATACGTTCTTCTGAACGTTGGGATAATCGCATTTGAGGGCGTTGCACTTGCGGGTCAGAAAAACATTGTGATGGTGCTAGGCGGGCTGACGGTGCTGATCATAGCTGTTTTGCTACATGCAACTAACGTGTGGCGCACAATGGTAGGTGGGAAAGCTAAAAGCACACTGTGACAGGAGCATTATCTCATTCTGGACAGCACAGCCCTCTTTGCCTTATCGTCTATGTATGCATCAATCCATTGGTATATGCCTTCCTCTTCCATTTTGTCGTGCCCCGCCAGCAGACGCTCTAAATCGGTTTCAATGCCTGTGTCCCTAGCCTTTAAGTTCGCCGATATACGAGTTAGATCATCCATTATTCTAAGATGCTGCAACTCCAGCTCATCTATCATTGGCGAATCATCGCCCAGTTTTTGCCTGACAAGCGGGAATAATATTTTCTCCTCCCATTTTATATGCCGCCCAATACCAGCTTCGAATTCCATGAAAAGCTGCCGACTTTCTCCTGTGCTTTTCGACTTCCTGAATTCCTGGAAGATGTAGTCTAGTCTTGAATGATCCTTAGACATAAATTCCGCTACATCTTCTTGCTCTGTCTTGTAGTAGAGGTTCTTTGCCTGCTTCCATATGTTCCATGCGACGGCGAACGTTATTATCTGCTGCTCCGTGCCGTTTGTTGCCTTGTCAAGAGTGAGCTTGTACTTGTTTTTCATGTATTCCAAGAACTCCTTGTCATACTGCTCCATATAGAAAGTATTGTATTTTAAGCAATTTAAATATAGCGTGGATTAATTTGAAACAAATCGCCCGATGCACAAGATGTGCGTCAGGCACATCTCCGACAAGAAGGATTTTTATACCGTCGATTTGCCCTGTTTTGCATATAAGTGTGTATACTACATATACATTCATTTAAATGAATTTACAGGAGTGTATATTGTTTACATTCATGTATATTATTTTTATTTAAATTATAGAGGGCGTGGATGCCTGGGGCGGGTAGACATGTGTGTTACGATACCTTGAACCTTGCCAGCAATAAGGAGTTGGAAACTACGGTTACGGAGCTAAAGGCCATGGCAAAGGCTGCCAATAGCGGTAAAACGCTGTAGACACTTACCGTAAAGAATGGTATTAGCGCACCAGCAGCTACAGGAATCAAGACTATGTTATATGCGAATGCCCAGAAGAGGTTCTGCCTTATCTTGCCCATTGTCCTCTTGCCCAGCTGTATGGCAATGAATGCATCGTAGATGCTGTTCTTTATCAGGACTATGCTGCCTGCCTGAAGCGCAACATCGGTGCCTGCACCAATCGCTATTCCTACATCGGCCTTTGTCAGTGCAGGTGCATCGTTTATGCCGTCTCCGACCATTGCGACAATCTTTCCATCCTTCTGCAGCTGCGCTATCTTGTCCATCTTGTCCTTGGGCTTTGCCTGTGGGATCACGTTGCTTATGCCTAGCTGCTTTGCTACGGCATTTGCCACCCTTTCGTTATCGCCAGTTATCAGCCATATCTCGTAGCCTGAACTTTTGAAAGCGTTTATCGCCTTTTTGCTGTCCTCCTTGAGGACGTCTGCCAGCGCTATCAGCCCTATAATCTTGTTCCCAATGCCTATAATGAGCGTGGTTTTGCCATCAGACTCTAGCTCCTGCAGCTGTTTCTCTATACTGCGAATCTGTTTATTATCGAACATATCCCTGTTCCCGACAACTATCCTCCTGCCATTCTTGTCAAGCACCGTTATGCCGCTGCCCTGTTTGTAGGTAAACTTTTTAGGAAACTCCGTCTTTATGCCAAGCTTATCGGCCTTTGCTATTATCGCCTTCGCTATTACGTGCTCCGAGTTCATCTCGGCTGTGGCTGCAAATCGCAATATCTCTTTCTCTTTGTATCCAGAAACCGTAACTATGTCCGTGACCTCCGGCTTACCATTTGTGAGCGTCCCTGTTTTATCCAATACCAATGCGTTAATCTTGCTTGCTTTCTGCAGGCTTTCTCCACTCTTCACCAGTATCCCTTCCTTTGCAGCCCTGCCTGAAGAGACGAGCAATGCTGCGGGCGTTGCTATGCCAAGGGCACACGGGCATGCTATTATCAGAACGCTTACGAATATGAGTATAGAGACATTCGCACTTACTCCTCCCATGAAGTACCAGGACAGCGAAGCCAGGATTCCGACAAGCACGACTATGGGTACAAAATACGATGCGACCCTGTCTGCCAGTTTCTGTATGGGAACTTTGCTTGAGGCCGCATCCTGAACGATTTTTATTATCTGCGATAGCGCAGTATCCTCTCCAACCTTGGTAGCCCTGACTTTCAGAGAGCTTGTGGCATTGATGGTGCCGCCCATCACATTGTCGCCTGCTCTCTTGGTAATGGGCATGCTCTCGCCAGTAATCATAGACTCGTCAACTGAGCTTTCCCCTTCCACAACAACAGAATCAGTAGGTATCTTCTCTCCAGGCTTCACAAGGAGCATGTCTCCCTTCTTGATTTGCTCTCTGGCGGTGTCAACAACCTTGCCACCTTCAATTCTGTGCGCTACCTTAGGCTGCAGGGCGATCAGTGCAGAAACAGCAGTAGACGCCCTTGATTCTGCGAGCCTCTGCATGTATGTTCCAGTAAGTATCAAGGAGATTATTATTGTCGAGGTGTCAAAATATATCCCTCCAGCAGGGAAGAGTGATGGCAAAAGCGTAACCACAGTGCTATAGACCCATGCTGCGCTTGTGCCTATCGCAATCAACGTATCCATGTTGGCAGACTTGTTTTTTATTGCATCCGCTATGCCTGCATAGAACCTCTGCCCAGCATAGAACTGCACTATGCTTGCCAGAACCAGCATTATGTAGTTGCCAAAGTCAAGGTGCAGAACGTAAGTAAGTATTGCAACTATGATAGTAAGGGGCCATGAAATCATCAATGCGATTCTCAGGTTCCTGAGCTCTTTCTCAGGCCTCTCGAACTGAAGCTTGCAGTTTGTACTGCAGAAATAGTACTTCTTGCCTTCCCTTTCAGTAGCCAATGTAGAGCTTTTTTCATCAACATACATGCCGCATACGGGGTCTGTTGCCATAATATCATCTCTTTTTGCTGGCTTCGATAGAGTGCCTTGCAACGCTCAGATTGCAGCTATCATGCGTAGAGCACCATTTGCGGCACTCTGCCGCCAATCTTCTGCTCCTGTAATGCAAACCGCATATGGCGCATTTGTACTCTGTCATGGCTAACTCTTTGCATAGCTATCTGGCTTCTTGTCGAAGTTCTGCTTGCAGTTGGCGGAGCAAAAGACATAGGTTTTGCCCTTATAGCTGCTCCTGAATTTGGAAGTCTCTTCTACATCCATTTTACATACAGGATCTTTCATTTTTTCACCTTTTATCTAACTTTAACGCCCAATTGTATACCAGCGCAATTGCAAGCCCAGCCAAGGCACCCAACACAATGTCGATTATCACAGAGGCAATGCTATAGCTGTGGAATATGCCTCCAGTGGGATAGTATCCAGTTCCGTTGTACGGATAGAATATGCCGTTCATCATGTAGCCGAATGTTGCGTTATGGAATACGCCACCCATTATGTAGCCTGTGTACCCATTCATCATACCGTATCCACCAAAGTAACCCATCATCCCGTAGCCAGAGAAACTGAAAGGGATGACCAACAGCCAGCAAATGAACCCAATAACTGCCCCTGTTATCGCAGCTGCCTTCACACTTATTCCAGAGAAGGTTTGTTTTGCCATATTCTCACCAATATTATTGAGTATTAAGCGTCCTGTAGCCCTTAGCGCAGTTCTCACAGCAGAAGCTCAGGAGCTTGCCGTTAATCCTTTCCTTATATCCGCCCTTGTATATCTCGCAGTTGCAATGTGCGCACACAGTAAGCTTTGGTTTTATTGCAATCTCGAACATGTCTCCGAACTTATCTGAGAGCCGTGCCACGAACCTTCTACCCGCTGGAGTCAGGTAATAGGCCTGCTTGTCCCTTTCTGCCCTGCCCTTAGTCTCGACATAGTTGTACTTCTTGAGCTGCTTCAAGAACGGATATATCTGCCCCGGACTGACCTTCTTTCCTGTCTTCTTTTCTACTTCCTTCATTATTTCATAGCCATACTGCTCCTTCTCGCTGAGCAAAAGGACAGTGAACAGCTTCACCAAGTTCTTTATCTCTATGTCGGACATTGCAGTCGCTATATGTCATATTATGACATATATAAATATGTTATGTTGCTACGCTGGCATAACAATCGCCCGAAGCAGGGATCGAACCTGCAACCTAGCGGTTAACAGCCAATCGCTCTCTGAATACAAAACAGGGTTTTGTGTTCTCATTCTCTCACCAAGCTAATTCAATCATTCGAACCTGACTTCTGTATGTTTTTTTAACCATAAGCCTTTATATTGTGTGCAGGTTCGATTTCATGAGAACCGAACCTGAGTCGAAAGACTAATAACTGCGCAAGCAGAACAGTCTTGAGACTATTCCGCTCTTTGATCTACAAAACCGCCTAAATACTTTGCCCGGTATATTCTTTTTCCCGATCTGTAAATGCCTTCCTCACCGGAAAAGCTTTCTACTTCACCTGTCCAGGAGTTTCTGTATTCAAACTCTCCTTCTTTGAAGCTCTTCGGCCCTCTATATGGATTACTCTCCGGATCGGCTCTCAAAGCCCCTTGTAAAAATTGGTAGAGTCCTTTAACATCTGATTCTGTTTCTACTATAGCACCATAGTAAACCATCATCCATACCGGTTCGTCTTTGTAAAATACGACCTCTCTACCGCCGTAGGGTTCACCTCCGAAAAAGTTATCGTGGTACTTCCAATCTTCGCGCTCATAGATTATTGTTGTAGAACCATCTTTCTCTTTTATCCAAGCTTTGGTGTTATCAGCAGCATAGCCTCTAAGGTTAGCAACAATAAGGAACTTACGCACCTCACTCTTCATATCGAGCGCCGCGGGCTTGCTTTTCTTGGCCATACTCTAACTTTGCCCATCAAAATATTAAGCCTTATCTAAGTCTTCTACTATCCATGCACTATCCCAGACTTCATAATTTTCTAGATAGTGGAATTGGGAAAGTAGCTGGTTATTTTGAAGCGCCCGAAGCAGGGATCGAACCTGCAACCTAGCGGTTAACAGCCGCTCGCTCTACCATTGAGCTATTCGGGCATGCGTTACATACAGTTTGCGCAAAACGCTTTTTATGCGTTGCCTATCAGAGTTTCGTACCTCCCGGAACGAATCCCGGCGGAGGCTCCGCAAGATTTATTATGCGCACGTACATGTACTGGTTCTCGAAGGGCTCGTTGGTGCCCTCCATACGGTCGGTGGTGTAGCTGTAGCGGAAGAATCCACACTGTTCTTTCATCTCTATCCTGGAGAACAGGAATACCCTCATGTCATCGGCACCAAGGAGGTCGAACGTCCCGACGAACTTATCGCCGTCGTGGCTGAACAGATAGACCTTGCTCATCATCTCTTCGGTAACGCCCCTGCTCATGAGGGCCGTGACCAGCGGCTCTGGCTCCTTTATGCGCACGTAGGTTATGGCGTTAGTCTTGACGCTCTTCTCCTTGTACGGCCGGCTTATGAACTCCACGATGTTGAACTTATATACCTTGTAATCTTCTTTTTCGTACTTGTTGAGTATCTGGAAGCTTTCCTTGGTCGACTGGCTCACAGGCGTGTATACCCCGTACTTGCCCGTAGTGCTGCCCTCAGCGTAGTACATTATGCGAGTGTCGTCGACCTTCTCACCCTCTGAGAAGAACCTGTACTTGCCGTCCTCCTTGAAGGAGTATATTGGGCGCAGAGCCGGTGTGAAATCGCACACGTATCTTGCCAGGTCTATTTGGTTGGCAAGCTTCACGAAGTGCACATTGAACTCGCTTTTGTCTCTCTTGCTAGGTTTCTTCGCCATATCGGAACACTCTCAACTTCGTTATGCGTGGCCAAAAAGCAGGTTTATAAGGTACATGACCGCGTATGCTGGCTCGTATATTATGGGGAATGTTACAGAGCCCATGCCTATTGCATTGTAGTCGCTAAGCAGGCCCGCCCTCACGGTAAGGGTCACGTTCTCGCTCTTGTATACGAGGGGGCTCTCCAGCGATGAGACGTGCATGTCTGCCTTGTATACGCCTGGCGTGTACTGGTATATTGGGTAGATGAATGTGCCGGTTGTGTGGTGGAGCGCTATGACGGTCTGCGGAGGCACGCTCCATGCGGGCAGGCCGGTGACGTTAACAACAAACGGGCTGTCCGAAACGCCTGTGTTGTTTATCGTTATGTATATGTTAGTCGGGGAGCCGACTCCGCTGGTAGCGCTCTTCGGGCTGACCTGGAGGTGGAAGACGTCTGGCGTTACATTGACGTACGCTGTGAAGCTTGTGGAGCCTATCTTTGAGTAGTTGCCGATGTTGACTGCAGTGAGCTCAAAGCTGTATGTGCCGTTGCGCGCGTTCGATGCTGGCGTAACTGCTACAGAGAGCGTCTGCCTGTACAGGCCGGAGTTCTTCGCTATCCAGCCCTGCGGCAGATTGCTGGCATTGAACTCGTTCCATCCGTAGTTGAGCATAGCGCCTGAGCTGTTGGTCGTGGCGGACGATATCGTAACTGTGAACGTCTGGCCCGGCCCCACTTTGCCTAGGTATATGCTGCCGTTGATACCTGATATGGTAGCATTGTAGGGCTCCAGTATTGAGACGTATGATGCGCCTGCAGTGCCCAGAAGCACGAACATTGCCAGAACAAACAGCAGATAGGGACGCATTTTACCACGCAAAGCCTTTTGCCAGAATGCTTAACGCTCTAAAGGTTTATATTTATATTGAGAGGGCTAGGAGTACCTCGCATTGAACTGCGCCACCATGCTGACTATGTGGGTCTGCGGAAGCGCAGAGCTAGTGTAATTGATCCATATGTAGCCGTTGAACGAGTTGCCGACGCCCGACGAAGCTACGCCCAGGAGGCCGTAACAATACGCGGACAGGCGCGCAGAACCCCCGCTGTAGACTGTTACCCCGCCGTTGAGCGCGTTGTTTGGGTAGTAAGACGGAGCAACTGAATATCCAAGCACGTGCACATTCCCGTATGCGGGCCGGCTGCTGTTAGTCGCATTTATCGCTGTGGAGCACGCCATCCCATTAATGGTTATGGTACCGCCTGAAGCCTGCACCAGTCTTATGAGCGCTGCACCGGTGGTGTTTATGGCGTACGAAATGCACAGGAAGGGAGGGGTGGGTGTGCATGACTGCGGACCTGATGAGAACCCGGATGTGCCGAGTTGCATTACGACGTACAGGGCTATGGCGATTATCAGCAGCGCTATGCCGTAGGAAACCATGAAGTCAAGCGCCTGCTGCGCCTTCGCTGAACGCCGCACTGCGGCTCTATTCGGCCTTCTCATCCTCAGGACCCTTGCCAACGCGTATGTGGACTCCGTTGTTATCACGGGTTATGCTTATGTCCAGGTTGTCCCTGCCGAGGAGCTTCTGCAGCTCATCGTACGTGTAGGTGCCTATGTTGCCCTTGGCTGGGCCGCGACTCTCGAGCACCTCGCTCCTGCGGGACTTAAGACTTTCCTTGTCGGTCTCAGTATAGACGAGCGACAGCCTTGGCACCTCTTTTGACTCGAAAAGGCTGTCTATGTTAAGATCTATCTGCTTGTAGCCTTCGTCCTGCAGTATGAATGGCAATACCGCGCCGAACTCCTGCTGCATCTCGGCCGCAGCCGCAGAAACGCCGTCCTTCATGCCGGCTATTACAAACTCATCGCTGTTCAGGAAGCCCACGAATACGTTAGGGGATTTGCTCTTGACTATGTCTTGGAGCAGCTGCGAGGTGAGCCTCAGTATCACCATTGCGGATCTCTCGCCGAACCTCTTGGCGTATGCACCAAGGTTGTCGATGCGCAGCGTGCCTATTGCGTACGTCTCGCCCTCCTTGAGGGCGCGCTCCACCTCGGCTGAGATGCGCTCCTCGTCCGGCAGGTCTATGAGCGCATCAAACTTCTTGCCCTTCTTCCTAAGGAAAAGTGTTACAAGCGTGCGCAGATCCACAGGATCGAAGGGCTTCTTTATGTAGTAGTCCGCACCGTACTTCAACCCCTTGAACCTGTTGCTTGTGGGGTCCATTGCGCTGACGAGTATTACTATTATATTGCTCAGCGATGGATCGCTCTTTATCGTCTGGCAGATATCCAGGCCATCCCTGCCTGGCAGCATCAGGTCCAGTATGACCAGGTCTGGCTTGCTGGAGCGCACGACCTTTACCGCCTCGTCGCCGTCGTACACTTGGCTTATCTCGAAACCCTTGCCGAGAGAGAGCGCCATTAGCTTGTTGATGTTCCGGTCGTCTTCCACAACCAGCACCTTTCTTAGGGCGTTGTCAGCCTGCAGCACGTAATATGTGAGTATGCCGCCGCTGCTCCTTGATGCTATGGCCTTGTTTGCTTCCAGGAGGGCCAGAGCCGACATCAGGCGGTCCTTTGGCACCCCCCTGCTGAACATCACTTCGGTGAGCTCGTTGTAGGTTATCTGCTGGCGCTCGTTTATCACGTCCAGCACATCCTTCCCGTAATCTGTCGCGTTCTCCATACTAGTCACCAGTATAAATTCAGCACAAGGAATAATATATCTTGCCCGTGTAGCCACATTGAGGGCTTAGGGGCATAACGAGGAGCATACGCTTCGGCTGCAGAACCCTCCCTATTTCTCCTTCTTGCGCTCGGTCTTCGCTATCGGCAGCAGCACTGTAAACGTTGTGCCCTTGCCGAGCTGCGACTCGAAGGTTATCTTTCCGCCGTGCAGGCTCACTATATCTTTCGTTATAGAGAGCCCAAGGCCAGTGCCGGTGCCGTCTGGTCTGACCAGGTTCTTCTTCTGCGCCTGATAGAACTTCCTGAAAAGCTTCTTCTTGTCCTCGTCGCTTATGCCTATGCCTGTATCGGTAACCTTGCATTGTATGGTCTTCCTGCTCTTCCTTGATATCTGCACCGTTATGCCGCCCTTCTCAGTGAACTTTATTGAGTTGCCTATCAGGTTGACGAATACCTGTATGAGCCGGTTGGGGTCAGCCATTATGTTAGGCACGTCATAGCCGACATTCCAACTGAACGACAGTCCCTTGTTGTGCGCCATCTCCTCCAGGGCCTTTATGCTTGGGTTCTCGTACAGGTCGCGCATGCTGATCTCGCGCACCTCGAGCTTGACCTTCTGGGCGTCAAGCTTTGCCGCGTCTAGCACCTGTGTTATTATTAGCATGAGCCTGTCCGACTCGTCAAGTATGGTCTTCACGTACTCTTTCTGCTCTGCGTTTAGCTCGCCGAAATCGCCCTCATACATCAGCTTAGCGAAGCCCTTTATGTTCGTCAACGGCGTCTTCAGCTCGTGCGATATGTTATAGATGAACTGCGACTTAAGGTCGCTCGCCTGTCTCAGGTTCTTTATCTGCGTGTCGCGCTCCCTGATGCTCTTGGCCTGATCCTCCATGAGGTTCTTGGTCCAGAGCTCCTTTATCAGGAACATGTATGATGGGGTGGAGCCGCTGCGCAGCTGCCTTATAGAGTGCGTGGCGGGTATGGCCTCGCCGTTCTCCTTGAGCAAATTGATGTATGTGTTGTCTATGCCGCCGCCGCCGGAGCGCACATACGCGAGATTTTTGTCCAGCGCTGCAGTATCTGAATACAGATCCCTTATGTTCTTTCCGACAAGCCCCTCCTTCGCATAGCCGAGCACATGCTCGATTGGCATGTTGCAATCCGTTATGTAACCCTGCTCGTCTGTGACAATTACAACATCTGACGTCGTGTTAATGAAATCGTCGAGGCTGTGCTTAAGCCCTGCCACATATTTCTCAAGGTCTGCGTTGGCCACCACCAGGAGCGATGAGACCGGAGTGCTGCGTAGCACATAATGCACCATTAACCTATTGCCGTTGGGGAGCAGCATGTCTGCAGAACCTGCTCCCTGCAGTGCAGAGCGCGGTTCGCCCGGGCTGGAAGCACGGTCAAGGTGGATGCCGAGCACATCAGTTAGGCTCTTGCCGAGCAGCGAGTTTTTTGAACCCGCAAACTGGGCGCCCAGACTGCCAAATATTTCTTTCACCGCCATATTTTCGTCAAGGAAGAATACCGCGACGTCGCTCCCCTGACTCATTGCCTCGGAGAGCTCCATGAACCTGCTTGCGTATGTTATATCCTCTGCCACAACGTGGATGAGAGTGTCGCTGACCTTAGATGCTGAGATGCGGGCGACCATACTCCGGCCGACAACTGTTGTTACCGGCTTGCCGCTGGCGAGCTGGCCGAGCTTGGAGAAATCCATGCCGAGAGCCCCTACTATCGAAGGATTTGACGCCAATGAGGGAAATGCCTTAACCGCTGCCTTATTGGCTTTGACTATCGAGTCTGACGACGACACAAGGAACTGCGGTATGCCTGAGCCGAACGCAGAGTCGAAGTAGCCAGCGAGCTTGACGTTGCGATCCGTCTCTACCTTGTACGCTAAGGAGAAACCCAGGAAGGCGGCACCGAACGCTACACTGTCAACCAGTTCGCCCGAGAACTTGTTCTCCTGATTGGAGAGCATCGCAAGCACCGCTATCACCTTGCCGTGAGCCATTATTGGCAGGAAAGCTGCGCTAAGGAACCCCTGGTTGCGATATTCCACCAGTTCTGGGAACTCTGAGTACTCGCTGAGCTGATTGTCCATATATGCTTTTCTCGAGTTGATTAAGTACTCTACAATCGCGCTTCTGCTGCGCTCGTTGCCGTATACCATATCGACGCTTGCGCTTTCTATGCCGAAGAAGTCCTTGACCGTGCCTATGAACTTTTTTATCAGTTCTGCCTCGCTGCTGGCGCTGGATGCCGTCGGTATTATATCCGTAAGGAATTTGCTTATGAGGAAGTTCTCTACCATCACTACCAGATTTTATATCGTGTTAATCGGATTTGCGCGTCAAAGTATTTAAACGTGATTTGAATATCATAATTGGTGTGGATGGTGCAGGTAAGGAAGCTGTTCAGCGAAGCCATAAAGGATTTCGAGACTGCGAAGAGGCAAGCACGCACCAGGGACTATGCGACCGCGTCAATCCTGTACGCGAGGGCTGCAAAGAACCTTCTCAGGGCCTTGTTCATATCGACAGAGCGACACACCCCGCCAAAGAATGCCAGCATGACGTACCTGAACCGCAAGCTGGGAATGGAGGTTGAGACCGAAGACATGGAGGGCATGCCGGCAGACGATGAGCGCGAGGAACTCGAGGAGGAAGCAGTCGATACGAGGGAGAGGAGCAGGGAGCTGTCCAGGAAGGAGGAGATGGTAAGGAACCTGATAGGATACACATGGACACGTCTAAACGGCCGCTGAACAGACAGCAATGACTTCTCAATACTTATTTATAGCTGGAGCCGTCTAATCTTTTTGGTGCTGACGGATGGAGCGGCCGCGCAGGCTTTTTGACGGCGTTTACATGCTCGGGGAGAGGCTTGCCACGGTCAATCTGGTCAGCGGCACGAAGGTATACAATGAGGAGCTGTTCAGGGAAGGCGAAGTAGAATACAGGTCGTGGAACCCCTATAGGAGCAAGCTCTCGGCCGCCATACTCAATGGACTGAAGCACATGGAGATAAGCGCTGGAGCCAGCGTACTGTACCTTGGCGCAGCTACAGGAACCACAGCAAGCCATGTGAGCGACATAGTAGGCAGGGATGGCATCGTATACTGCATAGAGCTGTCGGAGCGCAACATGCGCGAGCTGCTTAGGACCTGCGAGCGCAGACCAAACATGCTGCCCATACTGGCAGACGCTACGGACGTGAGTAGGTATGCGGACGATGTAGGAACTTGCGACGTCATATACCAGGATGTTTCGGCCAGGGAGCAATCGCAGATACTGCTCAGGAACAGCAGGTTTTTGAAGAGGGGCGGCTACGCCTACTTTGCGATAAAGTCGCAGAGCATAGACGTAGGCAAAAGGCCGGAAAAGGTCTTTGAGGAAGCGCTGGAGAGCCTTGGCGGGACGTTCGAAGTCGTTGAAAAGATAGGCATAGAGCCCTACGACAAGCTGCATCTTTTCGCAGTACTTAAAAAACTTTAATTGAATGGCTGAGTATGACAGTGCATCCGTAACTGGTAACCCACATGGACGTGAATAAACATATCAAGGTCCTCAAAACCATCGGAGCCTCGGCAAGCAACCTGATGTGCCAGAGCTGCGGGCTACTTACACCTGCGATAGGGCAACTTGGTGTGTGCCACAGCTGTGAGAGCGCAATCTCGATGAGCAGGGATGGGATGGTTAAGCGATCGCCAGATCTCGTGGCTGCGCTTGATGGCATAAACGCGGATATAAAGGCGAACAGGTACGACGATGCGATAGCAGCGTATGAAGCGCTCATAAAGAAGGATCAGGATCCTTCGCTGGTATATGCAGAGGCGCTGGTGTACACGAGGCGCTCGAACTATGAGATAGCGCAGATAAGCTATGACAGGGAAGGCTTCATGGAGGAGAACACCGAGCACAGGAACAACGCGGCGAGGTATGCGGCAGCTTCTCGCTTGCTCCTCAACAAGGCTGCAAGCCTGTGCAACACTGCATTATCGGAAAACGAGGCGCAGGGCAAGAGGTACACAGCTTTCATGGCATACGTAAAGCTCGGCGATTACAAGGCGGCCAGGGCCTTGCTCGACGCGATGGCGACGGAAAACGAGAGCTACATGCACAAGTACGCCGCTATGGTGTTCTGCTCTGCCACGGGGCGTTTTGATGAGATGGTAATGCACGCGGAGGAGCTCTCCAAACCCAGCTCATTTTCCATAAATGCGTTCTTCTACATCGCGCTGGCTCTCCTGAAGAGACGCGACAGGAAGCAGACGCTGAGGCTCCTGGCCGCGCTCAAGGAGCACATAGACAGCGATGCAATCGAAGTGCTTGAGAAAGAGGCTGGCAGGCTCTGATTCATTTTGAGATGAATAGGAACTCCAGAGGCATCTTTTTGTCCAGTATGCAGAAGCCGAAGCGCTCGAACTGCACAGCCTCGTGCTCCGCAAGCTCACCTGCATAGCTCTCCACATAACCATCTACTGTCTTGAGGCTGTCATTGTTGATTTTGCCATCTTTGTCAAGCAGGTCCATCGGTACAATGACCTTGCATTGGGTATAGGCGGTGCCTGGGACCCATTGCACTACCTGCAGGTCTGCATTGGTTGTTACGGACTCGGCCGCAATCCCGTCGGGGGTTATTTTGACCGCACGCACCGCAATGAGGTTCTTGAGACGCAGTATTTCGCCGCCCTTCAGTCGGGCCGCGTCGGAGCCGTCTATATAGACGGTATCGCCCAGTTCATATTCCCTGAAGCCCAGACTTGCATTCGAGGGATGCAGCGGCAGCCTGACATGCCTAGGCATATCGCCAGATATTGTGACCTTGACGGGTTCGTGGACAAAAAAGAGCCGCTTCGAGGTTGGGTCTATGATGCGCTTGTTGTCTGCAAGCAGCTCTGACATGTCGACAGTGGTGTCCAGTTTGCTCATGCCCGCCTTTAGCACGAACTCGCGTATCGCCTGCGGGGTTATTCCGCGTCTCCGCAGGGCCGCTATTGTAATGAGGCGTGGGTCATCGAAGCCCTCTAGCGTGCCGGCTTCGATGAGCCTGCGTATCTCGCTTTTTTGGGTCACGTTATTTGCTATGCGCAGCCGAGAAAATGTGTGAAGGTTCGGCGTGCGCATCTTGAGCGCAGTGAGTATGAACCTGTACAGCTCCTCGGACTGCTCGTAGTTCTTGTCGCGCAGCACATCGGTAACCCCATGCAGCGAGTCCATGATCGGCGTGTTAAGATAATACACGGGCCATACGAGGTATTTCGTGCCCTGCCTGTAGTGCGACGTCTTCACCACCCTCATTATGGTAGGGTCACGCATAGTTGTGTTCTGTGAACCAATATCGGCCTTCAACCTTATGACGATTTTGCCTTCGTCGTATTTGCCCGCAAGCATGTCTTCGAACAGCCTCATGTTCTGCTCCGAAGCGTAACTTCTGTGCTCGCACGCCTTGCCGCTGAACCTGTCCTTCTTTATGGCCTCTGGCGGACAGGTGCATGCGTATGCGTTGCCGTCAGATATTAGCTGCCTGCAGAGCTCGTATACCTTCTCTATGCTGTCGCTGGCGTAATATTCGTCGTCGAACTTGACACCCAGCCAAGCGAGGTCAGCCTTCAACGCATCGACGAACTCCTGCCTTTCCTTCTTTGGATTAGTGTCGTCGAAATACAGGAACAGCTTGCCTTTGTAAATCCTTGAGAATTCCTGGCTCAGGAATATCTGCTTAGTGTGTCCGAGGTGCATGTAGCCGTTCGGCTCTGGAGGGTAGCGCGCTGCGAATGCACCCTCAACTGCACCCTCGAGTACCATCTTGGGCTTTGCGGTGCGCTCCGCCTTGGTCTTCTCGTCCTGCTCGAACTCTGCTGCGTAGCTGGCGTACGACGCCTTCAGCGCATCAGGGCTCATGTTGTTTACCTCGCCGACAATCTGCGCGGCGACCTGCCTGAGCTCCTGCATGTTCTGCTTGGCATCTGGCGCCTTTGACAGCACCTTGTTGACCACGCTGGTCTCGTTAGCCTTGCCGTAATCAGAAGCATTCTTTATGGCGTACTTCTTGACAAGCTCCTTGGTGTGCTCGCTCAGCATGCAAAACTTACCTACTTGTATATTACACGGATGCTGTTATTATAAACCTGGCCGTCCGCCGTGACTATTGCCTGGACAGCCACGATTATGCGGGTGCCCTCTGGCTCAAGCTTTGAGATTGTTATTGGGTATTGTGTAGAGTTTCCGGCCGCTACCCTGATTGACTGGCCGTTTATGTACATCGGTACAATTGCAGGAAGGCTGACATATGCCACAGCGCTCGCATTTTCGATGCTTGCAACGCCCACTGCATTGGAGAGCTTCTGTTCGAGCGAATATGGCGTTAGATTGTTGAACAGCAGCACGGAAAAGGTATTGCCGCGCGGAGTGTAGCTAATAGCGCCTTCGCCAGTAAGGTTGTCTAGCATGCCTGCAACTGAATTTATGGCGGTTGTGTTGTTGGCCACGGTTATTGAGATGGTAGTACTATAGCCGCGAAGAGTAGCAGCAACGCTGTCGTTCGTGGCGAAATAGGACTTGACGTTTTGTAGTATGGTGGTCTTTGTGGTGGTAGTGTTGTTTTGGTTGTTGTTCGATACCAGATAGGAGCTTACGAACATAACCGCTACTATGACTGTGCCGATAAGCATCAGATAGCCACGCCGTTTTTTGGCTCTAGCATCGTTTTCCATGTAACACGCCGAAATAGAATGCAGTAACGATTTTTATTTAAAGTTTTTATATGTATCAGTAAAATGTATTCTGCAGTCGGGAGTTCTGGCTTCTTCCTGCAGGTTTTAGTTGGAAACAGGTTGTATTATGGCTTTTGCGGACGGCGATTTCCTAGAGATAGATTATACGGCAAGCGGTGCTGCCGACGGCAGCGTCATAGCAACGACAAGCGAGCAGAGGGCGAAAAGTGCCGGCATATACAGCAAGGATATGCACTATGGGCCTGCTCTGGTCGTCATAGGAGCCAATGCAGTGGTAAGGGGCCTCGAGCGCGAGCTAAGGGGCATGGATGTTGGCCAAGAGAAGAGTTTCACTTTGGAGCCCGCCGATGCCTTCGGGAACCGGGACGAGCAGCTCGTCAGAGTAATGCCGCTTTCCGAGTTCAGGGCTCAGAAGATAGACCCGTATCCTGGCATGCACATCAACCTCGACAACATCACCGCCACGGTCAAGAGCGTAGGCTCCGGACGCGTGGTCGTGGACGCAAATCATCCTGATGCCGGCAAGAGCATAAAATATGAGGTTAAGATAGTCAAGAGCCTGCAGACCGATAAGGAGAAGGCTGAGGCGCTATGCAGGACCTACGATGTAACTCCGAGCTCGGTCGATGTAAAGAGCGGGGAGCTTGATCTGTATTTTGATGACAAGGTAAAGAAGGACGCGGATTACTTCGTCAACAGGGCCAGCATGATGGCATCGGCGTTCGCCTACCTGAAGGGCATAGAGAAGATAGAGGTCAGGGAGGAATACCTCAAGAGCAAGCCTGACGAGAAACAGGATGCCGCAGCGGGCGTAAACGAGAAGGACGAGAAGGAATAGCTACTCCTTCACGTTTAGCGCGAAGACGCTGTTGACCTTGAGCCCGAGCTTCTTGGCTATGTCCGACTTGTCCACATTGAGCATTATGACATAGCCGTTCCACCTCGATGTGAGGTCTGTCGAGCCGCACAGCGGACACTTGTCGCCGTGGCTTATTATTATCCTGCAGTTCTTGCATACAAGTTCTTCCATTCAATCACCTCTGCGATCTCCTGCTGCCGCCCTGCCTGCCCTTGGTCTTGCGCGCCCTCGATTCCGACATCGCGGCCCAGTCCGGCTTCCCGAGGCCCTCCGGCCTCATTGTAAGTGCTATCTTAGAGTCCTTGACTGAGCTCTTTATGCTCACTGTTGAGATCTTGGCGTAGACGAGGTCGCCCTTTTTCAGGCTCTTGCCGCTGCGCTTCGAGACGAATGCGGGGACGCGCTTGTCATAGGTAAGGAACTCGTCGGTTATCTGCGACACGTGCACCAGGCCGTCCATAGGCCCTATGCGCACGAACGCGCCGAATTCTACGAGCTCTGTGACCTCGCCGGCAACCACCTCGTCGACCTTTGGCATGAAGGCCAGCACGTCGAACTCTGCAGAGTGGTGCGTGGCCGGATCGCCCGGATAGATCATGCCATCGCTTATGCCTCTGACGTTGAACACTGCTATCACAACGCCCATGTTCTTGTCTATCACGCCCTCGTACTTGCCCTCGAGCACCTCAGTCGCAACCTTTTCTATATCCTTGTCGAAGTACTCTGGAGGCAGCTTGAACGTGTCCTTGACCGAATACATTGTATACATTTTATCCCACCGGTAGATTAAGCGATAATTGCGCTATTTGCATTGAATACGTCACTTCAGCTTCCCGCTCTTGGAAAGCTTCATTACCCTAACCCCGGATAACCTGAGTTTCCTGAGGAGCGGGGTATCGTTCGTCACTACGAGCGAGCCGGTCTCCGATACCGCTTTCCTTAGTATCCAGGAGTCAACATCGCCGCTTGTATTATCAACTCTAATCTTTTTAAGTTTTAGTATGGAGAGGGCGGCCCTGGCAGAGGCGCCCTTTGCACCCTTATTCAGCGAATGGTGCCGCAGCTCGCGTATCACGCCGCCAGATATGAGCGGTGTGAAGCCGGGGAGCGAGCGCTCTGCTATGCCTAAGACGTCCTTCCTGTGCGCAAGGCCGAAAAGGATGGAGCTCGTGTCCACTATTACGTAACGCATCAGTCATATTGCAGGCTCAAGATATTAATAATGCGCTGGCGCTGAATTCCATTATGGACAGCGCAGACAGCATTGCTGAATACATACTCAGGAACTTCAGGGTAATAGCAGTGGTAGGCTGCTCGAGGAACGAGGGCAAGCCAAGCCACGACGTGCCTATGTACCTGCAGCAGCACGGCTACCGCATAATACCGGTCAATCCCAATGCCGATACGATACTTGGCGAGAGGGCCTACGCCACTCTTGCCGCGATAAAGGAGAGGGTTGACGTTGTAGAGGTGTTCAGGCCTGCTGGCGAGGCACTCGGAATCGCGAAAGAGGCCCTGGCGATAGGTGCCAAGGCGCTGTGGCTCCAGGAGGGCATAATCAGCGAGGAAGCGCAGAGATTCGCGAATGAGCACGGGATGCTCTTCATTATGGACAGGTGCATGATGAAGATGCACTACAGGCTCATTGAGGGAGTGACATGATCAGCGTGCGTGGCGCCTGATCCTTGCCAGGCGCCGGTTGAGCATCGACATGAGCACGACTGCGTTGTTGCGCTTGGTGTCGCGCGCCGCATAAAGCAGGGTCAGCGGATCGGTCGTGAGCGCTATCTCGACGAGCTTGGAGAATGCCCTGCTGTCGCGCAGCTCGGCCATGTAGCGCTTCTTGAACTCGGGCCATTTCGCCGGCTCGTGGAGGAACCATTTCCTGAGCTCCTTACTTGGCGCGACGTCCTTCATCCACAGGTCTATAGTGGCGGTGCTCCGCCGTATACCTCTCGGCCAGAGCCTGTCGACGAGAATGCGCGTGCCGTCCCGTATCTCGGCCTTTTCGTATACGCGCTTGAGCTGCAGCATTTACTCATTAAGCATATGCAAATAGACTTTTAAACCTTATCAAATAATTTGCTCCGCGCAACAGCATTACACATGCCATATTTTGCCGTCGGCGCACACTTCCGTTATGCATCGCTTACAGAAAGGTTTAAAAAATATAACATGGAATATAGCGTGACACGACCTATATGGGTGACCGTATGAGTATTTTTGACAGGATGGGAAAAGGGCTCGGACTCTCGAAGGAGCTCAACGTGGAAGAATACATGAATTCGGAGGAGATGGAGAACGTTGACGTGCTCAACGAGCCGGCCGATTTCTACGTAAAGCCCGTTGTGCTGAAAGGCGAGGAGGACATCGCCCTGATAGAAGGCGAGCTGAACAAGCGCAACATAATACTCATGAACATTGCTGAGATGTCCAAGAGGCAGAACACCCTGAAGGGCATGATAGACACGCTCAAGGATTATATTACTAAGATGAACGGGGATATAGCCATGCTCGACAACGAGAAGGTGCTGCTTACCCCGGCAAAGGTAAAGATAATAAAGAAGCAGAAGCCCTCGGCCTGACCCCTCAGGCCCTTTTTCTTTCCTTGGTTCTCACTGTAGCAGCAGCTCTCCGCGAGAACGCCACCGCAAGCGTGCGCAGCTCCTGTTTCGTGGGCGCTGACCTTTTCATTATGTGGTAGAATGCGTTGGACACTGAGCGCTTGTCGCGTATGTCTCTCCTTTCGCCCACAAACGCGTCGAAGAGCCTCTTTACTACTGCCATCTCAGGCACGCCAGCATAGAGTCCCTCGAGCTCGCTGCGCTGCTTGCTTTGCACTGCCTGCAGCAGCTCGTAGAGCATGATCGCCAGGGCGTGCGTTATGTTCAGGGTTGGGTAGTCTTCAGATGCTGGTATGAACAGGGTGGCATCGCAGCCCGCAAGCTCATCCCTTGTCAGGCCAGTGCCGTCGCGACCTATCAGCAGCGTAATATCGCGGCCGCGCGCACGGCGGAGCAGGCGCTTTGCGTACCGAAGCGTATAGACGTTGTGCATGCCAGCCTCGCTCTTGCGCCACAATGCGGTGGTGCCGAGCAGGAGCGTGCCCCTGGCGGCCTGCCCTATGCTATCGCACACCACAGCATGCTCGAGGATGTCGCGCGCGTGCTTAGCGTATTTGATGGCCTGCCTGCCGCGGTAATCGCACTTGGGGTTTATCAAGTAAATGCGCCGCAGACCAAAATTCTTGAGCGCCCTCGCTGCATAGCCTAGGTTGATCTGGTACTCGGGCTCCACCATGGCCACTCTGAGCATAGCATCACAACAGCGCCATTGAATATGCCAGCGCCAGCACTCCCACAATGTTGACAAGCATGTGCGCCGCTATGCTCGGGTAGAGCGAGCCAGTGCGCCTGAACGCGTAGCCCGCAAGCAGGCCGAAGGCAAAAGCGGCTATGAACTCCGATATGGATAGATAGCTGAGCAGGTGCAGCAGTGCGAAGAGCAGGGCGCTGAGCACTATGCCTATGCGTGGTACAAGGAAGCCCCTGAACAGCACCTCCTCGTCCAGGGGCGCCACGAACATGGCGAAGGCGAGGAAATACACCGGCATGCCAGCGAAGACCTGAGCGGTGTTTGTTGGCAGGCTTATGCCAGTCGCGATGGAGAACGCGCTGAGGGCCAGCTCGACCACGAGTATTGCGGCGAACAGCGCGAAGCCTATGCCTATGTTCCTGGCTGTGAGCGCGGAGCGCGAAAGGCCGATTGATGCTATTATCTGCCTGAGCGTCCTGCCCCTCCAGAGCAGGTACGAGAATGCTATAAGCGGGAAGAACAGCGAGAGCGCTATCGAGGAGCCGACCTCCGCTGCAGTCAGCCCCATAAGGCCGGCAGCGTATAGCGCGCCGAAAACAATGAAGCCCAGCAGCGCAGTTACAGCAAGACATGCGTAGAATACGTACCTTATGCCGGGATACGCAATTTCGAATGCGTAACCAGCGCTACTACTCTGCGTGCCTGCTCTAAGATTTCGCCTGCGCCTCTTGTATGCCAATCAGGCACCTGCCTTCTTCTGAGACTTGAACTCCGTATAGCCGCACCTGCCGCAAGAATACCTGTCGGAATGCTCGGCCATGCGGACGTTGCACTTCGGGCATAGCTTTCCGGGCTTGTAAGCCTTGAAACTCTTCTTCTGCTCTTTCTTCTCAGCCATCTAATCACGTAGTATTTGAAGCTGCGGCCGGCTTCTCATCAGCATCATGCTTACCGCCATGCGCCTTTTTCTCGAGTTTCTCGGGCTTGGGTTTGGCCTCTTCGTCATGCTTCGGCTCAGGGCTCTGGGCCGATTCGTTGGCTTTCTGCGCGCCCTTCGATGCACGCTTGGTAGCGCGCCCTAGTATGTGCCGCTCCTCATACCTCTCCAATGCATGCCTGTCGCTGTATGAATGCGCAGTGCATACCGCGCGCCTCAGGCCGAACTGCTGCTTTATAGAGGTTACAAGGGTGTTGTCTGGATTCAGGCTGAGCTTCTTGCAGAGCTCCCTGGCTGCCTCTGATGTGGAGGGCGTGCTTGACTCGCCGTCTATGACGAACTCCACCTCTCTCCTGCCTATAAGCTTGTTCTCCTTGTCGTATGTTATTCTGAGCTCCATTCACTCACCTGCATTCACCGTCCTGGATATTGCGCGCCTGCCCATCGCCTCTATTATCTCCACCTCATTGCCAGCTGTAACGCTGCCCGCAAGCTCCTGGGGTATTGGCAGATCGTACACCTCGTACGTTTCCGGGTCCATGAGCTGCGCAGTCTGGCCGCTCACCGATACGACCTGCGCGCGCTTCTTCTTTATCACCGGCACGTCGGCATCGTCGTGGCTTGGCTTGAGCAGCGTCTTCTTCTGGCCATCGAATATGCCTATGGCGGTTACGCGCATCTTGGCCGACCCGTGCTTGCCCGGGGAGCTGGTCTCTATGTCGACCACCTTGCAGGGTATTCCGTCTATCACTATGTAGCGATTAACTCTGATTTCCTTCATAGGGGTTCTAAGTATCTCTTCGTCTGTCATGGCAAAACCACTAGGATGTATATCGATAAAACAACACTAATTAAGGAAGAAAGGTCTATAAAAGCGTGCGTGCCGCTCGGCTGATACGGGTTGGCCTGCCAGATAGCAGGTCTTTTTCAGTAGA
>JAKAST010000009.1:0-21417 GCA_021828155.1 Microcaldota archaeon
AAGCTCTCATACAGGCTAGGGCTCAGCCAGAACAAGAATCCAGATAAGATAGAGAAGGACCTCGAGAGGGTCGTTGACAGAAAGTACTGGCACAACTTCGCGTATGTGCTAAAGGCGCATGGCAAGAACATCTGCGGCGTAGTGCCAAAGTGCAGCATATGCCCGGTTAGCGCGGTATGTCCCAGGAACGGCGTGACGAAGAGTACATAGATTGTAGATTATTAGTAGTAAGTGGCATCATGACAAGAAGATGCTCGATTGCGAGCGGATTAGTAATAGAGAGTGGTCGCGTGCTTTTCGTGAGCCACCTGAAGCTCGGCGTATGGGTTTACTCAATAACGGCGCTAGAGAAGTATGGGAAGGTGAGTTGACGAGAATAATAGCAGACCTGCACGTCCATTCAAGGTTTGCGATGGCATGCAGCGGAGCCATCAACACGGCATCGATGGAGCAGGCTGCGCGGGAGAAGGGCTTAGGCGTGATAGGCACAGGCGACTTCCTGCACCCGAAATGGCTGGAGGAGATGAAGTCTACGCTTGTGCAGGACGGCGATTCCGGGCTATTTGTGCTGAAAGGCTCGACAGGCGGCACCAGGTTCGTGCTCAGCGACGAGATATGCACCATAGATGTGGTAAACGGCTTTGCAAAACGCATACACCACTGCGTGCTGCTACCAAGCTTCGAGGCTGTAGAGGCGCTTGTTGACTCGCTGAAGGGATACGGTAGCTTAGGAAGCGACGGGCGCCCTATACTCTCGAGTGGTGCGGCTCAGCTTGTCGAAGAGGTATTCAAGGTCGATGGCAGAGCGTTTGTATTCCCGGCGCATATATGGACGCCGTACTTCGGCGTGCTTGGCGCGAGATCGGGCTTCAATTCCATAAAGGAAGCTTACGGCGACCAGGAGAAGCATATACACGCGGTGGAGACTGGATTGAGTTCAGACCCTGCAATGAACTGGCGAGTTTCGGAGCTTGACAAGTACGCGCTCATATCGAACAGCGACATGCATTCACTCGGCAACATGGGGCGCGAATCGAATGTATTTGATATAGAAGGCAAGCTGACGTACGACAAGATCATAAAGGCGATAACTGACAGAGATGCGAATAAGCTCAAGATGACGGTTGAGTTCTATCCGGAAGAGGGCAGGTACCACTACGACGGCCACAGGGACTGCAAGTTTTCGGTGAATCCCGAAGTTGGCAATACTACGGTATGCAGAGTGTGCGGCAAGCCTCTCGTAATAGGCGTGCTCCACAGGGTAAACGACCTAGCAGATAGGCCTCTCGGCTTCATGCCTAAGGGCGCGGTGCCTTATGTGCACCAGGTGCCGCTGGCCGAGGTTATAGCATATTCGATGAGGACGACAAAGTACTCGCCCAAAGTCAGGGCGGCATACGGCAGGCTTATAGAGCGCTTCCACGACGAGTTCAGCGTGCTTGCTGAGGCAAAGCCTGATGAGATAGCAGAGGCTTCAAGCGAGGAAATAGCCGATTGCATAGACAACGTAAGGCACGAGCGCATAAGCATAAAGCCGGGCTATGCAGGCGTGTACGGCGAGCTGGACCTTCTCGGCAGGAGCAGGAGCCCAGCCGCAAATCCTATAAGCCAGAAGAGCCTTTTCGAATTCTCTTCCTGAAGTTGATACCAAACAAGACAGCTAAAGCTTTCACAAAGCCAAAGCTCTTTATATTTCAATGGTTGTAGGCTCTTCCAGGGGTTATATGAGTCAGACGATCCCGGCGTCGAAGAGGCAATTGCTCGATTGCGCTGCTGCAGCCGCATACGAGCTGAGCCTCGCGAGCGAGTATGGCACTTACATAAGAGATGTGCCAGTATCGCATGTCATGTACGGCTACACCAGAAGCGGCAATAGAAAGATGGTTATTGATGTTGAGGCACAGATTGACAACAAGAGAATAAAGATAGACGGACTTAACGCGAGACAGCCTTGGGACAGCCAGGTGCCGGACAAACTCTTCGAGCTGCAAGAGACTGGCAGGCTAAGTAGAGAGATACCCATTCTCGTCGACATGGTAGTGCATAAAACCGTAATTAATGTAGAGGGGCATTATGAAAAGGCCATCTGGTTCATTAACCTTGCAGACATAGAAAGCCTGGACATATCAGAGAGCCAGTTGCCAGGCTTCGACATGACGCTGCTTTCAGATTACGAAATCCAGAGCGTAAGGCGTAAGGACACCTCACTTCACAGTTTCCTGCACAAATGAGGGATAGACGTGCCTAATTCCCTCTATCCTTGAGAGCTCCGAAAGCCTGCGCTCGATCTCTTCGGAGCCGGCTATCGCCACTGCAATAGCTACGTGGTCGCCCGTAGTCCTGTACACCTCGCGTATGAAGTCCTTCCTCTTCAGCGAATCTATCGCGGCTATGTAGCGCTCTGGGGCTATGTCGAAGCCTATCAGCACCTCCTCCATCCCAAGCTTGCCAAGGCGCACCCTTGCCTTGTAGCCGACTATAGTGTGGCTCTTCGAGAGGTGCAGCAGCCTGTTCCTGACAGTGCCTTTGCTTACCGAAAGCCTCTTTGCCATGGAGCTTATCGGCGCACGCCCGTCCAGCATCAGCATCGAAATTATCTTAGAGTCAAGAGATTTGTCCATTTAATCAATTATATTAATTGAAAAGCAAATATTTATATATTATTAGGTATATAATACTGGTGCCACAGACGCAGAGCCGTGGCAGTTGATTCTGTGAACATGATAACTATAGGAGACAAGGCTCCAGCTATAGAAGCAGATACCTACTTCCCGAAGGAAGACAAGATAAGGAGGGTAAAGATACCGTCAGGCAAGAAGTGGCAGATACTCACTTTTTACCCTGGCGACTTCACGTTCGTGTGCGCCACCGACATTGAGGCCTTCATGGCAAAATACGACAAATTTAAGGAGAACGGCGCTGAGATATACGCCATAAGCACTGACAGCGTCTTCTCGCACAAAGCATGGGCGCAGAGTTCGCCAAGAGTGAAGACCAGCTCGATACCCATGATAGAGGACTTCAACAAGAAGGCAGCCTCGGCATACGGCTTCCTAAACGAGCAGAGCGGCGCGGCAAGGCGCGGCGTTGTTATAATAGACCCTAACGGAGCTGTACAGTATATGGCAGTGTTCAACGATGGCCTAGGCAAGGACGCTGAGCACATCTACACTGCGTTTATGGGATTGAAGTACATGCAGGACCATCCGCAGAAGGAGGGCCACATGTGTGCAATACCCGCGAACTGGCGTGTTGGCAAGGAGGCGCTGGAGATAGACGTTGTCAAGGACATAGGCAAGCTCTGAGCAGATTGCGACGACACATCAATACAAAACGTTTATATATCTTGTGCGCTGCATGGTACTTGGCGCAGGTAGCGACCAGTTGACTTTAATGAAAATTGTAGTCAAGGACGTTAAATCGGCCCAAGAGATAGAGAGATTTGCCCTAAAGAGCAGATGCGGAGTGACGGACGAGGAGTTTGAGAACCTCAAGCAGTTCCAAAGGTTGAAGCCCACGGAACAGATAGAGCTTGTAAACGATTATTTAGCGCATTGGACCGACTGAACCGGTACACAGACAGTAATTTCAGGATTAGATTTGCGCGTGTAATGCCCAAGGCCGTGCACTGTGCACAGGTTTAAAAGCTTTTGACTTCTATGTATTGTTAACATAAGGGCTATTCGTAGCAGTTTACTCTAGTATGTGTTTTCATGAGCAGCAAATCATTAAACAACAAGTTAGTTGCAGTAGTTAGGATACGCGGGCGCGTGAACGTCAGGGGCAGCATAGCCGAGACATTGACGCGGCTGAACCTCAAACGCGTCAACAACTGCGCGCTCGTTAGGGTGACGGACTCGTATTACGGCATGATAAAGAAGTGCAACGACTACGTGGCATATGGCGAGATCGACACTGAGACGCTGGCAAAGCTGCTTAAGAAGAACGGCATAGATGTCGATGCCAAGACCATGGTGGAGGGCGGCGACCTCGCAGCTGTGAAGGACACAATGCCGTTCAGGCTGCATCCTCCGCGCCACGGCTTCAGGAGCACCAAGCTCGGCTTCAAGCAGGGCGGGAACCTGGGTTACATGGGCGGTGCAATAAACGGCCTTATAGGCAGGATGATTTAATGGTAGTCAGAAAGGAGAAGCGCAACAGGAAATACCACGGCACGAGGCGCTGGGGAGTCGGCAACATAAAGAATGCAAGGGGTGCCGGCGACCGCGGCGGAGTGGGCGTCGGCAGGCGCAAGCACAGGTTCACGTACTTCACAGCCAAGGAGCCGTGGATGATAGGCAGGAAGGGTTTCACGAAGTGGAAGCCCGAGAAGCTTGAGGCAGTAACCCTCGACGAGGTGAGCAGGATTGCTGCCAAGTCAGGGAGCAACACCGTTGAGCTGCGCGGCGTGAAGGTGCTGAGCAACGGCAGGCTGGAAAGCGGCATAAGTGTCAAGGCGAGCGCCTTCTCGAAGAAAGCGATTGACAAGATAAAGGAAGCGCACGGCGAAGCCGTGAAGATAGACTGAACATTAATCATAATACAGGAAGAAGCATGAAAAAGAAGCTAAGGATTTACTTCTACACGGACACGTTCCTCCCGGCAGTTGACGGTGTGGTAACCTCCATGCTCAGCTTCAAGCGGGAGCTGGAGAGAAGGGGCCATGAGGTCTATATAGTGACGCCAGGCAGTTCGGAGACGAAGAAGCTTGCCGCTATGCACGACCACATAATATTGGTACCGGGGTTGAAGTTCAAGAGGTACCCGCAGTACAGGTTCGCGCTACTGCCCTTCATAGCTGCAATGAAAAACGACCTCAACAATGCAGACATAATACATTTGCAGACGCCGTTCTTCATGGGCATATACGGCCTCTTGCTATCAAAAATGAGCCGCATACCTGCTGTAGGGTCATTCCACACGCTCTTCACCAGCCCGAATGTGATAAAGGAATATGCTTCTACGAGCAAACTTGCCAACAGAGTGTTCATGCGCTACGCATGGCCGTATGCGAGATTCTTCTACAACAAGTGCGCCTCAGTAATTGCGCCAAGCGAATCTGTAGAGGGGCTGCTCAAGAGACAGCAGATATACAATGTCTCGATGGTGCCTAATGGAATCGACACCGAGCGCTTCAACCCGAAAGTGAATGGTAGGAGCGTACGCGCCAGACTTCTCGGAAAGAGCAGGGACAAGCTCGTGCTCTACGTGGGCAGGCTGAGCGCGGAGAAGAACGTGCAGACGCTGATAAGGGCCGCGCACATACTGCGCGGTAAGCCCATAAGGTTCGTAATCGTCGGCAGCGGGCCGGCTATGAGGAAGTACATGCACATGGCTGCACGCTACAGGCTCGGAGACAGGATCAAGTTCGTAGGCTTCGTGCCGGACAAAGAGCTGCCGAAATACTACGCCGCAGCGGATCTATTCTGCATGCCGTCCACGTTCGAGACACAGGGGATTGTCGCGCTCGAGGCCATGGCGTGTGGCAAGCCGGTAGTCGGTGCCGACTACATGGCGCTGAAAGACCTGATAAAGAACGGCAGGAACGGCGAGAAATTCAGGCCGCGCGACAGCAAAGACTGCGCCAGAAAGATAGAGAAGGTTATAAATAACATGAGCTCTTACAAGATGATGGTAAGCACGGCAGAACAGTATTCTGTGAAGAAAGCTACGGACAGGCTGCTTGATGTTTATGGTAAGACCATAGAGAAAGGAGTGGTCAGCAATAATGACTCTTATTACAGCGGCTTAGTAGGGAGATTAATTGACAGATGAGGGTCAGGTAGCTGTTAAGCAGGGCGCAGGGCAGGCGATTCAGAACGCGGGAGGCGCAGCACCCGCGTCAGTGCGCGCAGCCGAGACAGAGGCGGCACAGCACAAGTCGCTCAATGACCTGATAAAGGAGTCGGGCAACCCTGAGGCTCTTGGTGTAAAGAAGGCTATAGACGAAATGCACAAGGAGCGTAGTGCACTGATTGTCCAGATAAAGCGTGCCAGGTCCAGACTGGAGTACAAGGAGCTCGAGTTAACTGCTGTATCTGGATTCCTGGAGAGCGAGAAGGCGAAGGCGAACCATGACCCAAAGAAGGGCGGAAGCCTCAAGCGCATGAAAAACAGGCTGGAGTTCAGGCTCTCTACAGAGGCCAAGATGTCGCTGGCCGGAGAGAAGGAAATAGTGAGGCGCATAAACGAGATAAACGCGCAGCTCGACGACTACTACAAGGTGGTCAGGCTCGAGAGGAAGGTCGGGTTCATAAAGGGCGACATAGAGCAGTACAGGAACAGCCTTGCCGAGTTGGAGAAGAAGATATCCGACATGGATATGGCGCTAGACGACATGTACAGGAACCTCAGGAGGCTCCTTGGCGTGTCCAGACAAAAGACGACAAAGGCCAAACAGAAGCCACGGTACGTCCAGATGGCACAGCAGGAAATCAATCTTGAAGACATAGCAGTGATAAAGAAGAAGGAACCGAAAGAAACCCATGCGGCTCAGGCCTGAATGCCGGACTAAAAATGAAAAGTACGGAAGGCGACGCATAGGTAAGAACAGTTTAAGTGAATCAAAGGTGTTTTATTGGAAATAACTTTTTTTGGAGCTGCAGGCGAAGTAGGCCGCAGCTGCATAATGATAAAAGGAAACGGAACTAAGATACTCCTCGATGCAGGAGTGAAGCTCGGCGAGCAGACGGAATACCCGCAGCTGCCACAGGGCGAGATAAAGGAAATAGACGGAATAGTGATAAGCCACGCTCATCTGGACCACAGCGGCTACCTGCCGCATCTTTACAGTGCGGGCTACCATGGAAAGACATACGCAATGAAGCCCACGCTTGAGTTGATGAACGTGCTGATAAGCGACTACATGCGCTTGTCAAGCCCGAAGGACGTGACAAAAGAGGGCCTTGCGGGGCTAGCGAAAAACTCCGTGGCAGTCGAGTTCAAGAAGGAGTTCAAGATAAAGGGCCTTAGCGTGACGCTCATACCCGCAGGCCACATACTGGGCAGTGCGCTGATAAGGGTGAGCGACGGGCATGAGGCCGTGCTTTATACTGGCGATATAAACCTCTCGAAGACGAAGCTGCTCAATGGCGCGGACCTTAGGGGTCTGAACGCCAAGACGCTTATAATGGAGAGCACCTACGGCGCGGAGGGTGACGAGTTCAGGCCCGAGCGCGACAACATACACGACTTCATAAGCAGCGTGAAGGAGTCGATAAAGGAGGGAGGCAAGGTGGTTGTGCCGAGCTTCGCAGTAGGCAGGGCGCAGGAGGTGTTATTCATACTTGACGACTACATGAACTCGGGCGCAGTTCCTAAGGTGCCCATATATGTGGATGGTATGATAACCAAGGCCATGCGCATACACCGGCACAACGTGATTTACTGCAGGAAGGAGCTGCAGAGCATGATACTGATGAGCGACTATGACCCCTTCAAGAGTGAGAACTTTGTCCAGGTAGAGAAGAAAAGCATGAGGAACACCATAGTCAGCAAGGATGAGAGCTCGATCATAGTAACGACAAGCGGCATGATAACCGGTGGTCCTATAATGTTCTACCTGAAGAAGATGGCGGGCAATCCGCTCAACAAGCTCATACTTGTTGGCTACCAGGCCCAGGGCACGCTTGGCAGGGCGCTGCAGGAGGGCGCGAAGAAGGTGAAGCTGGACGGTAGCGATCTGAACATACAGATGAGCGTTGAACTGTACCACATGTCGGCCCATGCAGACAGGAAGCAGCTGGAAAGCATACCGGGCAAGATAAGCGGTCTGAGCAACATATTCATAGTGCATGGCGAGAAGTCTAAGAGCGAGTCGCTGAAGAAGTACTTCGAGTCCAAGTACAATACCGTGGTGCCGCGCTTGGGCGAGAAGTTCACTATTTAGTCTTTCCCATGGCGTTAGCGGGATAACGAACGGCAGGCCGCTGCCGCTTCCGGACGGCAAGACATAAATATGGATGTGTGCCTATTTACGAGAAATTGCCGTGTGAGTCGATGAAGCGGAGAAGCAGCCGTGAGAACAGCAAGGAGATAGAGCAGATAAGGCGCATGAAGAGCCTAGAGGGTATCATAAAGAAAAACGACATAGAGAACGCCTTTGTTTCTACAATATCTAAGGATTCAGAAGCGGTGAGCAGCAACATAGCTGACAACATAATAGGTGGGCTTACCTCTGAGAGGATAAATGAGAGGGAGCTGTCGCTCATTGAGCACCTGACTACAGGGCAGAAGCCCGTGCCTGCCAGCCATTCCAGGAAGGCAGATGCCAGGCGCGTCCACTTGGCTAAGAAGACTAAGCATGATGGTAAGAGGAAACTCGCACGCACGACGGCCAAAAAGAAAGGCATAAAAAAGAGGCGCTGACAATCTATTCCTGCCGGGCCCATGGCTCAGGAGTAGAGCGTCCGCTTTGCAAGGAGGCTTACTGTCTGGAGGTTTATCAGAAACCCAAAATAGCGGAAGGTCGCGGGTGCGAATCCCGCTGGGTCCATACTCATTTCTTCGGACTGAATTTAGCTTTCGCCAAACCCAGGATAGCGCCGGTGCCGCTCGCACCGTTAAGCCGGCTGGGCTGTGAATCTGGATTGCAAAATCATCCAACGCCTGTTCTAGTAGTCTTTCCGCACTCTGTGCATTTCGTTATTATGAGCGGCGGCTCGTCCCCTATGCGTATGCCGTAGTATATGACCCATGCGCTGTTGTTGCCGCACGCACTGCACAGTTGCTCTATCTTCTCGGGCCTCAGCTTAAGGCGTGGATCCGCCATGAAATCCCGCAGCGGTGTGGACGAGCGCAGCAATGCCTCCGAGAACTCCTTGTATATGCCGACCCTAGCCGTATCTGTTATTTTGCTGCCCTGCAGGCTATCGGTACGCCTGGTGCGGTCTAGCTCGTGCTTAATCATCAGCACAGTGTCGTCGGCCAGAACAAAGTCCTGGATCTCAACGCCTTCAGGCGTGTGCATCTCAAAAAATTTCTGCTTCTCTATAAAGTAGACCCTGCCGCCATGCTCCTCTATGTGCGCACCATGCGCAGCCTCAAGTTCCATGTAGTTCGTGAAAGGCAAAGACACAACGTGCACCAGCGAGAAAGCTGCGCCTTTCGCGGCTATGGCATCGAGCCGCGAGTAGTCTGCAAATGCGTCATCGAATACAGTGTCGAGCTCTTCAGGGGTTGCACCGTGCTCCAGCTCGCCGAGGATCTTCAGTTCATCGGCAACGTAATACCAGTCCAGCATCCTGAACTCGAATACCTGGCGCTTCGCTGCGTCCAGCATGCGTCTCCTCTCAGTAAAACATTCTGCGTCGGATAGAATTTCGGTCACTGTCGCACCTGTTTCGGAAAGCTGGGTTTGTAACCTTTTTATGTTGAGCGGATAAATATTATATAACAGCAGCAGAGTTGCGCGCTGATGTAAACAACAAACGGTGAGCATTGCTCATGATGCCAAACATCGACCCCAGAACGCTGAAGAGCATGATGGCCAAGATGGGGATAAAATCCACGGAGATAGACGCAAGAAGCGTAGTCATAGACTGCCAGGACAGGCAGATAGTTATAACCAACCCGCAGGTCACGCAGATAGAGGCGCAGGGCACACTGAGTTTCCAGGTGGCCGGCAATGTTGAGGAGCACGCCAAAGGTGATGAGCATGCTGAGCCGGAGATAACCGAAGATGACATCAAGCTAGTTATGGAGAAAACGGGCGAGAGCGATGCAGCGAAGGTGAAGGAGGCGCTTGAGAGGAACAATGGCGACATTGCCGCTGCGATACTCGAGCTCGGCGGTCACGACTGACCTGGCTTGCCCACCCAGTAGGCGTGTGCGTACGGCACGCCGTCTATCTTTTTGATGTTCTCTTCCTTTATCAGCTCTCTACCTATGGCCAGTGCAACGGATTCCTCGCCTATTATGTTGGCCGAGCTTATTCCTGCAGTCTCTATTTCGGAGAACTCCTTGGCCCCTATCAGGCTGCCCTTGTAGAAATCCGCGTAGCCCTTTATGTCTACGTAGACGTCGCCCTCCTCGAGCACGCGGTCTATCAGCGTTTCGTCGCACATCGCCAGTATGCGGCCCTCAGTTGTGTCGTGGAGCTTTAGGTATATCATAATATCACCCGTACTTGTACAGGAATGCGGTGGTGAGCAGGTACATGACCCCATAGCCGAACAGCCACAGGCTGCCGGTAAGGTTCTGCATTATAGCTGCCATGGTGCTTGATGATAGGACTGTAAAGGCGAATAGGAGCTCGAGCTTGGTGTTGCGCAACGACATTATTAACCTGCTCCCCATTGTGGTGTTTTCCCTGTTCCACTTCAATAAAGGGTTGGAGTGCATCAGCGCTGCGATAGCGGCCTTGGCCCTCACAAACGCGAGTGCGTAGTTCAGGGCAAAGAGCAGTACACCCTTCTTGGCCGAGCCGAAATACAGCTTGGTCAGCATTATGGGTGTTAGTATAGACATGAGCAGCGCAACGCTGCCTATGAATTCAAGGTCGAGGCTTGTCATGGGCGTAGAAAGTATCTGGTGCAGCGTCAGATGCGCGATGGGCACGGACGAAAATACTATGAATATCGAGATTATGGTAAAGAATATAAGAACAACAGATATGTAGTTGAGGCCGAGGCCGTGGGTTATGTAGTCCATGCGCGAGAGTGGTGAGCTGCGGACGCTGCTCTTTCGCTTCAGGAAGTAGCCTATGAACTGGGTATCGCCGTAGTTGTACCTCCACTGCTGCTTGGCCAGCTCTGTGAAGGTTCGTATGGGGCTGCCGACGGCATAGACCTTCGGCACGAAGATGCTCTTATAATTGTTGCGGTCAGACTCGAAGCTGAAGAACGTGTCCTCTATCACGTATTCGGGAAAGCCGTGGAGTTTCTTCAGTATGGACGTGCGTATCAGGCCGCAGGAACCTGCAAATATGGCAGTGTTGTTGAGGGCACGGGCAGGCTCTATGAACTTGAAGAAGAACCCGTCGAAAACGTTCACGGTTTCGGAGAACAGGCTACCCTTGGAGCGGGTCTTCTCGGTCTGGACGTACGATACGCGCGGATCACCGAAGAATGGCAGCAGCTCATTTAGGAATTCCGGATTAACTATCTTTTCATCGTAATCGAAGATTGCCAGGAATTCTTCGTCAATGTACTTGAGCATGTTGTTCAGCGCACCTGCCTTGAAGCCCTTCCGGTCGTCCCTGTGCAGGAATGTTATACCATGCATAGCGCTGTACGACTCCAGCGCAGATCTTATTTCTGGCTTCGTAGAGTCGTCCAGAAGGTACAATCTCAGTTTATCCTTTGGGTAGTTGAGCTTGAGCATGCTTTCTAGCGTGGCCTCCACTACCCCAACATCCTCGTTGTATACCGGCACGGCTATGGCTACGCTCGGCTTGCGGCGCACTGGCTTCAGGCCCGCCTCTATGCCCTGGAGATGCTTCATATAGAAGTACGACCGGTAGTAGAGCACCGAGGCTGAAATGTTGAAGAAGCTGGAAAACGCAGACAATGCGAAGAACGCCACCGCAAGCAGATACATGTATAGGTTTGATGCCACGAGAAACAGGTATACTGAGAAGGCCATACCGGCGACGGTAAGCGCCGAGAACAGCACTACCGTTAGTATGCGCAGTGTGAAACCATCGCCAAAGAACTTCCTGTTCATGCGGAGCATCAGAAACCCCCTAACTTCGTGCATCTAAGTCTCAGCAAAAAGCCTATTTATTGGTATGTGTTCAATTTGGTATTATATTTTAATATCTATGGCCATTCATTGATATTTTATGCCGGGGTGGCAGAATCCGGTAATGCGCCGGTCTCGAGTTTACAAAACGTCGAGAGCTGACTTGTGATGCAACGGGCAAACCGGTGCCCTTTTAGGGCGTTAGGGTTCAAATCCCTACCCCGGCGCTTAGCGCTACGCTCCGCTCTCTACCAGCTGTTACTCTGCGCCAGTCTCGCCTCCTACAAGTTCCTCAAGTAGTGTAGTGGCGTATGAGCCAGCCGGGAGTGAGAACCTCAGCCTTGCATCGTTTTCTCCGAAACTGCGCTCCATGCCAACATACGGTGCAAAAAGCACCCTTGATGTGCCCTTTGCATTGAGCTCTGGCATGCCCTTGACCCTGAACATGTCCTTCTCTATGCCAAGGCCTTCAAGCACTCTGGCCTCGCCGGCGCTAACTTCGCTGTCATAGCCAACTACGGATCCCACAACGAACATGCCGCTCTCGTCTGCACTGAAGGCGTGCGCACTGCTGTAATCGGGGAAGCCCAGGGCATTTGCTGGGCATACAGTATCGCCTTCGCCGGGCGCAATGCGCCCGGAGCGCACGCGCTCCTCAAGCGCAGAATTGAACACCTGAGCCTCGACCGCATGGATGAACATCAGCAGTATGGAGCGTGGAAGACGTCTCAGCGCATTCGCATAATTGCCGGGGAATCTTGAGAGGTAGTCTATGGCTAGGCGCTCGTACTTCAGGTACCTTGGAAAGTACAGCAGTGCATTCCCAAAGTCCCATTCATCAGCAAGCCTCTCCCTCGCAGCTACCGCATCGGCATTGGTTTCGTTGGCTGTGCTGGTAAGGAAGGCGCGGGCAGCGCCCTCGAAATCGCCCTTTAGGATCAGCATGCCTATGTCTGCGTTGTTGCCCCTTACACCGAAGCGCTGCGCGCCGAAGTAGTTTGGGAATCTGCCGTCAAGCGCCGCGATTGCACTGTCTAGGTAATTAGGATTGTTGATGTGCCTTACGGTAATTGTGAATCTGTTGCCTGCCAGCTGGCCCATCTCAACGGCATTATCAGACCTCCACGCCCCGTTTATCGATATGTCTTTTATGTGCACGAATGAGAGCTGCTTAGGCATTGCGCCAAAAATGCTGCAGAGCTGGACGCTTACCGCATTCCTGTCCTTCGTGCCCGCAAAACCCATAGACCTTATGCCCCGCCCTAGGCGCCTTGCAACTGCGCCAAGTGCCTGTGAGGTGTTCCATGCCCTCTTCTGCATTATGAATGCCGAGAACTTGGAACCTTCGCCGCCTTCTGTCATTCCAAGCCTCTGTGCATTATAAGGCTGGCCAATCTCAAGCACTGCGCCAGTCTCAGTTATTTCTTCTACTATAAAGTCCTCTGGCACAGACTTCAGCCTGCCCGTGGGGCGTGGGCCCTTGTACAGATGCACCATTAGATCATATCGGTTTGGAGATACTCTAACAAAAGCCTTGCGGCGCTGCGCCGAGTATGCTTTTAAATGTTTTCCCCATAATAGTATCTGCACGGGGCAAGCTTTTGCCTTTTCCTTAAGGGATTATGATGACAACAGTGTATGACATTGAGGCAGGGGACCTGATACGCGTAGCCGCTGAGAGGCTGAAGGGCTCGGTCGAGAAGCCATCATATGTCGGCTTCGTCAAGTCCTCGCAGAGTAGGGAGCGGCCGCCAGAGGATCCAGACTTCTGGTACAAGAGGTGCGCCTCCATACTTAGGCAGGTATACGTCAACGGCCCGATTGGCATATCGACGCTCAGAACCCGCTATGGTTCTAGGCAGGACCACGTGGTGCACAGGCACCACCACCTGCGCGCTGGCAGCTCCATAATAAGGGACGCATTCGCCGAGCTGGAAAAGCTCAAGTACGTCAAGAACACGGGCAGGGGCAGAGTCATAACGCCGGAGGGCAAGGCCTTCCTTGACAGGATAAGCAGCGAGATAAAGCAGGGCAAGGTACAGGAGCAGAAGGCTGCATGACATGGCAGCGCAAGAGAACGGCGATGAGAGGAACAGCGCCGAGATGAAGAAGGCGCTATCTAAGCTCTACAAGCAGATGGAGCAGGACCAGCAGATCAGGTCCATGCTGCGCCAGCTGCTGGATGACGGGGCTTACGAGCGCATGATGAACATACGCGTATCGAACAGCGAGCTCTACACGCAGCTCGCGAGGCTCATAGTGTCGCTCGCGCAGTCGAACCAGATTGCGGGGCGCATTACCGAGCCCCAGCTTGTGAGCCTGCTCGGCAGGCTGACCAGCAGGCCCGATACAAAGATAGAGTTCAAACACAAATGAGGCATCCGAATGTCGAAGAAGAGCCAATACAAGAAGCGCAGGCTTGGTAAGCAGCTCAAGCGCTCGAGGCGCATGCCGCTGCTTGCAACGCTGAGGACGCACAGGCGCGTGCAGTACAACCGCTATGCCAGGGACTGGCGCAGGACGAAGCTGAGAAAAAAGATAAAGATGGATTGATTGCATGGCTAACAGGCTGATAACGATAAGCATACGCAAGTACCTTGTGACGCAGCCGCGGACCAAGAGGGCGCGCAAGGCGGTGCGCTACGTGAGGGAGCGCATAGCGCATTACACCAAGCTGAGCAGCGAGAGCGTGAAGCTGAGCCCGGAGCTCAGCGCACTGATAGTTAAGAGGCATGCGAGAAGCATGATGCCGGTCAGGGCCAGCGTAAGCATAGAGAAAGGCATTGCAAACGTTTCGCCGCTGAAGGAGGCACAGGATGGCACAGGAAAGGCGGGCGCCGCTGCCGAGGCCAAGCCCGTGAAGAAGAGCGAGGTGCGCAAGGCCAAAGCCGCAGACACAGGCAAGGGTCCGCAAACAGCAACTCCTGCGCCAAAGGCCTGATCCTCTAAGTCTGAGTGCTTTGAATGGGAGCCGTCAAGTACACCATGAGGGGAAGCGACTATGTCGGCGCCTTCGCAGTGGCAACGGAGCGCTACTGCTTCGTAGGCATTGATGCAACCGGCACAGCAGAGGGCGTGATTGCCGAGACGCTGAAAGTCGAGGTTATCCGTACGTCTGTAGGCAACTCCGGTTTTATAGGCGTGCTGGCCAGGGCGAACTCAAACGGAATCCTGCTATCCAACCTTGCAGAGGAGCGCGAGATTGATGTGCTGCGGAAGGCCTGCACCGGCATGAACATAAGCGTCATGGAGAGTGCGCTCAACGCCGTAGGCAACAACATACTTGCCAATGACAAGATAGCTATAGTAAACCCGGATTACAGCGCAGAAGAGCTCAGGCAGATAAATGACACCCTGGGCGTTGAGGTGGTAAGAGCCGAGACCGGGGGCTTCAAGACTGTCGGAGCAAACAACATCCTCACCAATGCGGGGCTCGTGGTGAACAACAGGAGCACAGACCTGGAGAAGGGGCGCATTGACGCGTTAACCGGCTTCGAATCGGTGCGCACAACGGCTAACAGCGGCTCGCTCGGCATAGGCATAAGCACGCTTGCGAACTCGAAGGGAGTAATGGCGGGTGCTGGCACAACCGGCTTCGAACTCGCCAGGATAATGGAGGCGCTGAACTTGAACGATTAATTAGGTGATGCGATGAAATACGTAGTAAAAGGGAGCATAAAGGGCGCTAAGAACAGCGGATTCGAGATTGAGGTAGACGCAAAGAGCGAGAAGCATGCGCGTGACCTTGCGACAACGACGATAGGCAGCAGGCAAGGTATTAATAAGAGCAAGATAGAGATAGGCTCTGTTGAGAAGCGGTGAACGCATGGCTGAAAGGGCACCAGATGAGCGGGCCTCAATCGGCGAGGCGGCTGCGGAGCTGAGCTACCTGCAGCAGCTCTATCAGGGGCAGTACGAGGAACTCAGCAGATCAGTAAACACTGCAATCCAGGAGCTCAATGATTTCAACAGCGTGAAGGAGACGCTGGACCGCATTGACGAGATAAAGGACAGGAACATGCTATCGCAAATTGGTTCAGGAGCGTACATCCACTGCAAAGCTGACGGCATGGACAGGATAGTAATCAACGTCGGTGCAAACTACTTCGTAGAGAAGGGCATAGATGACGCCAAGCAGTTCATCGCCAAAATGGCCGAGAGGCAGACCAGGACGGTAAACGCCCTGCTCAAGAGCAGGGATGAGATCGAGGGCGCACTCATCGACGTCTCGCTTAGACTGGAGCGCCTTGCCAACAGGCAATGAAGGATCATCATGTTTGATGAACTCAAAAAGAGGTTCTCTTCTGCGATTCGCGGCCTGGTAAAGCACGAAGAGAGCGCAGTAGATTCTGGAAACGAGGCCGTGCAGCCGGCGCCTGCTGAGGCTGGAACACAACCCGTGGCAAACGAGCCTGCAAAAGAGGCAAAGCGCGAGAGCGAGCCCAGAGAGGCACGCAAAATTGTGAAGCTCTCGGCAGAGACGCGGATAAAAGGCATATTACTTAAATCTGTGGCGCTCAAGGATTCCGACATAGACGGCTTCCTGGAGAACCTCAGGCTGTCTCTGCTGCAAGCAGACGTAGCGTATTCTACGGCTGAAGACTTCCTAGGCGCGCTTAGGGAAAATCTCCGTGCGACTAGGTTCGATTCCAGAAGCATACAGGCCCAGCTGGTAAATAGCGTGAGGGCCTCTATGCTTGAGGTGCTTGGCAGGGGCAAGCCGGGCTTTGATTTCTACGGCAGGATAATGGAGCTCTCCCAAGGCAGCAATGCGCCTGCCCGGGTGCTCTTCCTGGGACCGAACGGCACTGGCAAGACCACCACGATAGCCAAGGTGGCGCACAGGCTCAAGCTCACGGGTGTGAGCACAGTTCTGTCGGCGAGCGACACCTTCCGTGCTGCGGCAATAGAGCAGACGGAGTTCCACGCGATGAGGGTAGGGGTGCCCGTTATAAAGAGCAGCTACGGCGCTGATCCGGCAAGCGTTGCGTTCGATGCAATAGCATACGCCAAGTCCCACAGCATTGGCGCTGTGCTTATAGATACTGCCGGCAGGCAGGAAACGAACAGGAACCTGATAAGCGAGGTTGAGAAGATTGTAAGGGTGGCGAAGCCCGACATTACTGTGTATGTGGGAGAGAGCACGTCCGGCAACGCGATAGCCGAGCAGATACTCGGGTTCAGCAAGCACATCAAAATAGATGGCATAATACTCACTAAACTCGACTGCGACGCAAAGGGCGGCAGCGCACTCTCGATAACCAACGTTACTGGCATACCCGTGCTGTTCTTCGGCACAGGCGAATCGTATGATGCACTGATGCCCTACGATCCGAACTTCATAGTCGACTCTATACTACCGGCGGCAGGCTGATCGGCTACGCAACGCTTTTATTATGTGGCAAACAAACCCATCATAGCTGATGTGGTGTGATGGACGAGAAGCTCTACGAGGTTGAGGATGCGCTGCTCGATCGCCTTGTCGGGAAGTTCGTGAACGTGACTAGCCCGGAGAGGCGCAACGCTCTTATCACGAGCATGGCGAAGGGCATATCGCCAGACCTGGGCAGCGCCGATATAGACACCATAATAGCGGACCTCAACGACCTGAGGCCTGTCGCAGAGCTCATAACCGATGAGCACATAGAGGACGTGATGATCAACAACACCAAAAGCATGTTTGTGTATGACGCTACGGAAGGGCAGAAGCGGCTCAAGGATGGATTTGGAGACAAAACCGAGCTGGAGCGGTTTGTCAAGAGGCTGAAGCTCTACGCGACCAACGAGGCCGCAAAGGGCAACATAATGGACGTGCATCTTCCGAGCGGGAGCAGGGCGAACATAGTATCGTCGCCGCTTGGATACGACATAACTATAAGGAACTTCAAGAAGAACCCGTTGAGCATAATAGACCTGATAAACTATGGCACGATGGATTACAGCATCGCGGCCAGGCTCTGGCTCTACATGGACGGATTCAGGGTCAGGCCTGCCAACCTACTTATAGGAGGCATGCCGGCCTCGGGCAAGACCACGCTGCTTAATGCCCTTTTCTCGTTTCTGAGGCCTGAGCAGAGAATCGTAACTATAGAGGAAACGTACGAGCTCGATTCCAGCACAATGGAGAACTGCGTCAGCCTCGAGACCAGCGATGATCTGCCGATGGTAGAGCTGGTTAAGAATGCGCTCCGGATGCGCCCGGACATGATAATAATAGGAGAGGTGCGGGGGAGCGAGGCCAACGACATGATAACTGCAATGAACATAGGCAAGATAGCAATGGGCACGATTCACGCCGCATCGTCGCGCGACATAATAAACAGGCTGCAGCACTCGCCCATGGACGTGCCCAAGGACATAATACCGGTCATAGACGCGCTCATAGTCACCTCCATGGTGTACGAGAAGGGTGTGCCGCACAGGAAGATAGTGCAGATATCAGAGCTCGCGGGCATGGAGACCCAGATACTGCTTTCCGACCTATATAGGTTTGACTACAAGACGCACAAGTCTGCTCCGATACTGCCCAGCGTGGCGTACAGGGACGCACTTTCCAGCGTGATAGGCGTGCCCCCAGCAGACCTCCTGGCCGAGGAAAATGTCAGGGCTATGCTGCTCGCGCAGATGAACAAGATGGGCAAGCGCGACATAAAGAGCATAAGCGAGGCTGTGCGCGACTACTACAACGACCCGGACGCAATGCTGAAGAGCTTGGGTTTGAGCCAGCTGCAGCCGATAATAAGGATTTGAGGGTTTAGACTACGGGCTCCTGCTTCCCGGCCTCTTCGTTTTGTGGAGGCTGCTCACTTATCAACGAGTATATTGACGAGAGCATGCCCGATATCTGCTCGCCCTTGCCGGTAAGCCTGATTATCTTCGTCTTGCCGTGGCGCTCTCCCACAGTTATCCCCAGCTTCTCGCACTCCTTCACGAAGTTGCAGGCATGCACGTAGGTTGTGCCTGCGGACTTGGCAAGCGAGCCGACATACCAGTCTTTGCTGGTGTCGCGAAGCGCTATGAGTATGCGTGCCTGCTTGCCCCTGAGTATTATGCTGTCGGGCATTGTACCAGATGCATTACCATCATTGCCTGAAAAGGCTTAAATTTTAGCCCCCACAATCATTAGGGGCATTATTCGGTGTGGACATATGTCAACAACAGGGACGTGCGCCTGTTCGCGCTTGTCATAATAGTTGTGGGTTCGCTCCTGCTTCTGGCTGCGGTCGTGAGAGGCGCCACGATAGCTGTTGCGCTGATACGAGGCATACCAATACATTCGCTCGGCGACATAAGCTTGTCAATCATCAACATCCTGTTCGAGTTCATAATACCTGTTGCGGGAGGCGGGCTGCTCATAATTGCAGGCAACACGTTCCTTCACGCCAGGGATCTGGCGCAGGAGAGGCTCGCAGAGCACAGGCGCCTCGAGGCCGCAAGTACGGAGCGCGCCAAAATAATAAGCAGGGTGCTTAGCCCTGATGAGCGGGGCATGCTCGACCTGCTGAAAGGCAAGGACTTCGTTCTTCAGTCTGACCTGATGGCACTCACCGGCTACTCGAAGGTGAAGGTGCACAGGCTGCTCAAGAGGCTTGAGGCAAAAGGGCTTGTCAGGAGGAGCAGATTCGGAATAACAAATAGGGTTTTCGCCGAGCAGGCTAGGTAGTTCCGCATTTCGGGGCCTAACATATACCTATTAATTAATTCCTGTTGAATATGTTATGAGGAGCCAGTGGTGAAAACATGGTGAAGTTTATAATCGGGCGACAGCTAGTTGGGAAGAAAGTTGTAACGAACGACGGCTTTGATGTGGGAAGGTTTGTCGACGCAGAGATCAGCCCGGTGACCGGCAAGATCAATGCGTTCCTCGTGGAGCCCAACCTTGACAGCAGCTTCGCAAGCAAGCTCAAGGTCGACAGCGGGCAGCTCAAGGTGCCATATGCATCAGTGCAGGCCGTGAATGATTACATAGTCGTAGATAGGAAGAACATTGTCTGATTGCTGCTTCTGGTGGTTGCATAATCATCTGCGGCGGAGACGAGGCAGGCAGGGGTGCCCTTGTCGGGCCGCTCGTCATAGCACTTGTAGTGAGCAAGAGGGGGACCGAGAAGCGCTTCACGTCCATAGGGGTTAGGGATTCGAAGATGCTAAGACCCAGGCGGCGCGAGGAGCTGTACGACCAGATAAAGAAGCTCTCCCTTGAGGTAAAGGTAGACTGCATAGAGCCCAGCGAGATAAACGAGGCCATGAGGAGGCGTATCTCGCTCAACGAGCTAGAGGCCATACACTTCGCCAAGCTGTTTGACCAGGTCGAGAACGAGGTCGGCACATTCTACCTTGACTCGCCGGACGTGATTGCGGAGAAGTTCGGTGTAAGAGTAAACATGTCTAGCGCAAAGGCCGCAAGGGTCAGCGGCATAAAGAATGACAAGGCAGGCGCCAGGCGTGCCACCAGGATAGTATCGGAGCACAAGGCCGATTCCAGGTACCCGATAGTCAGCGCAGCAAGCATAATAGCGAAGGTGACGCGTGACAGGGAGATGCGCAAGATAGAGCGCAAACTCGGGATAAGGCTAGGCTCCGGATATCCGTCTGACTTCTCGACGGTAGATGCGGTGCGCAAGCACATGACCGAGGTCGCGCTCATGGAGCACCTTAGGGAGCACTGGGCAACCATGGACAACATACGCCAAACCAGGATAACGAGCTTCGTGACGCAGCGCTGACACGTGCTGATTTTTATATCTGCGATTAGCAAGCCTATTGCTGGATCTGTGGCGCAACTTGGATAGCGCGCCGGGCTTCGGACCCGGTGGTTGCGGGTTCAAAATAGGCTTCCTGGAATGCTTGGCCAGGGGCTATGAAAATCCCGCCAGATCCGCTAAGGCTGTGAGGAATCGGTAGCACGCACACTTTACACTGCTCCGAAGTTTGCCGATAGCGTTCCATTGCCAGTGACTGTCGCTACGGTGGTTTGAGAATTCGGAGATGAGACAATCACGTTGCCTGCAGCGGTCCAGCTGCTGAACGTGTAGCCAGATGGAGCGGAGCCGTATATCGTGTACTTCCCGGAAACAAGTATTACATCTGTGCCGGTATAGTAGTTAAGGCCGTCTATGACTATGTGACCCACATTTGGCGAGGCCGAGAGCGTTACGTAAGCCAGCGCCACTTTCGAGGCAATCATCGACTGCGTCGAGGTGCCGGTAGATATGTATGGGCCGCTGCACGCACTGCCTGATGCACACAGGTAGTACGATATCGAGAACGATGCACTGGTCTGCGCACCCACTGCAGGCTGGGTTGTGCCAGGTATCTTGACGTAGCAGATTATGTGCGCACCATTAGCTGCAGTTGAGGGATTGCACGAGCCGTAGTAGCTGTTCGTGCCTGGGCTGCCTACGCCGGTTACCGTAAGGTTTATCGCATTGGCCGGGAATTTCATGGTAACGCCCAGCTGATTGACGAACTCCATAATGAAGGATATAGGCGATGAGGGGTTATAGCTGGTCAGCAGGGTCTCCGCGCACGGCAGGAGAGGCTGTATGCTGCATGTGCCTGGCAGATAGCTTGATGGTGCAGTAGAGCCTGATATTACCAGGGCCAGCGCAACGAAAAGCCCGATAAGCAGTACTGCCCATGAGTAAACGACCAGCATCTCCAGAGCTGACTGCTGTTTCATGGAAGCCACGATTAGATGCAATGTCGTCTATTTAATAGTTAACATTAATATCTTGA
>JAKAST010000009.1:21517-29073 GCA_021828155.1 Microcaldota archaeon
ACGAAAAGCCCGATAAGCAGTACTGCCCATGAGTAAACGACCAGCATCTCCAGAGCTGACTGCTGTTTCATGGAAGCCACGATTAGATGCAATGTCGTCTATTTAATAGTTAACATTAATATCTTGATGTTTTTATGGGGGGCAAGTTTGCAGCCGTGCTTAAGCTGACACGGATAGAGCATAGCCTGATGCTTGCGATTGCCGTAGTGGCAGCTGAGCTGATAGCCGGAGGTCTTCCCGTACCATACAAGTTCCTGCTTGCGCTGGTTCCACCCATACTGATAAGCATGGCCTCCTTTGCGGTGAATGACTATTATGACATAGAGACAGACATGCTGAACAAGAAGAGGCGGCCGCTCGTAGAGGGCACACTGAGCATGGACGATGCCCGCAATATAGCGATAGTACTTTTTGTTGTGGGCATAGCTGCCAGCATACTTGTGAACCTGTACGCCTTCGCAATTGCGCTGGTGTTCGCAGCGCTGGCATGGCTCTACAGCTACAGGCTTAAGGAGATGCTGCTGATAGGGAATATTTACATCGCGTTTACTATGGTTATACCGTTCATATACGGCGACTTCGTGGTGTCGAGGACCATACCAGCGAACATAGTGCTCGTATCATTCGTGATATTCCTGAGCGGGCTTGCCAGGGAGGTGCACGGAATGATTAGGGATGCCAAAGGCGACATAAAGGCAAGGCACGCCAAGAACCTGGTATACAGGATAGGCATCATGCGCTCCGCCGTGATTGCGCTGGTGCTCTACGCAGAGGCTATCGCGATAAGCCTGTTCATGTTCTTCCTGTTCCTGCCGTTCGCATACAACATCGTCTATCTCGTGCCAGTTGCAGTGTCAGACTGCGCGCTGCTGTATGTCGCAATAGGCCACCTGTACAGGCGCGAGGCTAGCTTCTATTCGCTTTCGAGAGGCGTGAGCCTGGGCGCTATGGGCCTTGCGCTTATAGCATACCTTGCCGCGGCGCTGGTATATGTTGGGATTTAGTCAAACCACTGGCTCTGGCACAGGAACAGCATAAGGTTTAGAAGGCAGGCATTGGCTGCCTGGAGTCGCTCTTGAGCTCGAAGTCCCCAACCTGGTACTTGAACTCTTCGTTGCTCTTTATCTCCCCTCTCTGCCTGAGGACCTCTCTCGCCAGCAGGAAGTATATGAATGCGAGCGAGCGCCTGCCACGGTTGTTTGCAGGTATGATAAGGTCGATGAACTTTGTCGAGTTGTCTGTGTCAGACAGCCCAACTATAGGTATGCCAACCTTGCTGGCCTCTTTCACAGCCTGCTTCTCGTTCCGCGAGTCGCTTATAAGCAGCAGCTTGGGCTCGGTGAAGTCCTCGCGCAGCGGATTAGTGAATATGCCGGGAGTGACGCGGCCGCGTATGAACTTGACGTGTATTATCTCAGCAAACTTCTCGGCCGCAGCTATGGCGTATATCCTAGACGCAGTTACTATGACGTCCTTAGGGTCATATCTCGCTATCATCGACGCGGCTATCTTTATCCTGGAGTTTATCGTGGCGAGGTCGAGCAGGTAGAGGCCGTCGTCCCTCACCTTGTAGATGAAGCGCTCCATGCCAGGGCTCTTCACCTTCGTGGCTATGTGTATGCCGGCCTCCAGATAGTCGTTCTGGTTCGCTATGAATTCTTCTTCAGCCATTTCAGCACCTTATGGGGCCGCCGAGATTTTCAGGCACGCCTTTTGAACTCGGGTCGCTGCCACCCCAAGGCAGAAGCCTAGCCAAGCTAGCAGACGGCCCCGTGTTAATTGATTCCTTAGTATCATGTTATTTCCTGCCCATTTCCATGAACTCGTCGATGAGCTCCACATTGCTTATGAACATGCGCCTGCAGCAGTAGCGCTTTATGCCCATGTCGTCGAGCACCTTGGCCGAATCCTCGTGCTCCACATTGACACGCTTGTCATATTCTTCCCAGCGGTCCGCCACTACGGCGCCGCACGTGAAGCACCTTACCGGCATCATCATTCAATCACCAACATCATCTGTACGAGGTCTGCGTCCTGGCCCTTGCCTTAGGACCTCTGAACTTCTTGGGCTCCACGCGCCTAGGATCGTCTATCACAAGGCTCCTTTCGAAGCGCAGGTATTCCTTCTTGACCGTGTCGCCTTGGGCAAAGCCCATTATCACCCTGGCTATTGCGCCACTGACAGCCTGCGCCTGCGAGCTCACGCCGCCACCATTCACATTGACGGTTATGTCTATGCCGCGCGCCAGGTCGCGGGTTATGTCGGACACGTAGATAGGTCTCAGCATGATAGCGCGCAGCTCCCTGGGCTCATAGACGCTTATCAGCCTGGAGTTGACGCGCACAATTCCGGAGCCCTTGCGGCCCGATGCGCGCGCTACGCTTTCCTTGCGCTTGCTCTTCGCGAACACCACCTGCGGCTTCGCCACCTTCTTCCTGGACTTTTTCTGGGTAGGCTTGGATTCCTCGACAGGTGCCGAAACTGCAGATGTCTGGGCCGCTGAACGCGTAGCCTGTCCTGCCTCAACTGTGTTTTCTGCCATGAACATCACTTGACCTTATACCCAAGCAGCTTTGAGAGCTCGCCAACGGTTATGTATCCTGTGTAAATGCGTGCCGGGTTCTTCATCTTGAGCTCTACGGGCTTCATGCCCTTCAGGCCCTCCGGCACATTGGTGAACACGCGCAGCCTGCGGTATGCCTCCTTGCCCTTCGGGCGCCTGTACGGCAGCATGCCGCGGATTATGCGCTTAACGAGCATGTCGGGCCTCCTCGGCCAGTAGGGCGAGTGCTCCGGATTCTCGCTCTCCTTAAGGTTGAGCCTTGTCCTGTACCTGCCGGCCAGTACGCTGGCATTTCCGCTTAGGACAGCCTTGCCCGCGTTTACCACTGCAACGTTCTTGCCAAGCACGAGCTGCTTAGCGACTATGCTGGCAAACCTGCCCAGCACCATGCCGCTGGCGTCGTATACATCGATTTTCTGCTCGGCTGCGGTTTCCATGCAAGCACTCATATTATTATTTTAAGCCTGTTGCGCTTCATCATTTCAGGAAGCGTGATTATCTCGCATTTTGAGCTCTTCAGGTTCTCCAGCGCGCTGGCTGAGAACGCTATAGCAGTTATCGATATAGGGTGGCTAAGTGCGCCAGTTGAGAGCACCTTACCTGGCACTATCACGTTGTCGTCCTTGCTGCTGTTCCTGTCTATCTTGTATAGGTCGACCTCGACACGCCGGCGCGTGGGCCTCGCAGTCAGCTTGTAGAGCCTCTTCCAGAGCTTGGCCCTCTTGGCGTCGCCCTGCGCTCCCGCAAGCGCGGTCAGCCAATTCTTAACGTCGCTCCTCTCAACATTCAGCTTCATACATTTCACTTCATTATGCGGGGGATGGGATTTGAACCCATGCAGTCTCTAAAGACACAGGAGTTCCAAACATAATTTCGCTAAAAATTACGATCCTCAGTCCTGCGCATTTGGCCATGCTCTGCCACCCCCGCGTCAAATCTTCTTAGCGAATTTCTCGACATCCTTGATCTGCTCCTTAATTGCCTCGCAAGCCTTATTAACTATATCTTTGGGTGGCATCTGCCCGAAGGCCTCGACGGTGAATTCATAAACGCCATTGTTCTCTTCATATGTCACGAGTCCTGGCTGGAACTTCGCATGGTTCAATGCTATGCCCATGCGGGCCTTTCCCTCAAGCCTGACCCTCTGGCCCTTGGCCAGCTTTACTATGGGTATGCCCGGAATGGCGACCTTGACCTCCTTGTCGCGGCTCTCTAGGTCCTTTGAATATACAGTGCATGGACCCTCGGCCTCCATGGAGAACAGTATTTCGTCCTTGTCCGTATAGCCCTTTAGGGGCGTAACTATGGGCACAAGCCCTATCCTGTGGGCTATGTATTCGTCGAAAATTGCGCTGGTGTTCTCGTAGAACGTCACAGTGTCTATGGCAAATGTGCCTACGCCGTTTATCGAGGCACGGCGCAGCGCATTAGCATAGCTCGGACTGGCGCCCTTTAGCCTGAACCTGAACAGCTTCGCGTTCTCCTCTATAGGCTCTATCTTTATCTCCATTAGGTCATCTTTGCATAGGCGATTCCGCCGAATAAATACTTAATAATTGCGCGGCACAATAGGAACTGATCAGAGAGCAATCAGCAAGTATAGATTACGGTAAAAATATTTATAAAGGTGTCAGGTGGCAGGGTGGGCTTCGAAAAAGAGCTGGCGGAGGCGCTGAAGGCGCAGGACGGCGCTGGAAAGGCACTGGATATGAACTCAAGGGAGCGGCCGCATGTGTCGCGCTCCAAGATTGAGGTATTCGGTAACACGCACTACATAAGCGCGGATGAATGGGAATCGACGAGATACGAGGGCGAGAGCTCCGAGCTGAAGCGCTACCTCGCATGCAAAGACCTGACTTACGACCTGATGCTCAGCGTTTATGACGTAAATAGCTGCACCTTGGCATGCGCCAGGCTGTTCTCCGGCACTGGCGGGGCTGAAAGCTGGCTTAGGAAGCTGATTGCAGGGCTCAGGAAGCCAAACCTCGAGGCTAGACTTATAGGCCTTCAGGATGGTGAAGATGCCAGCGTGCTCTCAAATGCCCTGACCTTACTGGAATCGCTGCACATACCTGTAGTCGAGGCTGACCTCTTTGGCACGGAAACCAGGCACGTTGCAATCGATGCCAAGCAGGGCATGAGCTTCAACATACTTATAGAGGACAGGCTGTACAGGCCTGGCGAGCTCCTGAACAAGCTCACCCTTGACCAGTTCAGGCGCGCCATTATGGCGAAGGGGCCTTGAGGAACAGCCTTGTGTAAATCGCGCCCTTTTGATTAAGCTCGCTACGCATCAGGCTTACGCCAGGCATCTGCATTGAGCCGAGCTCCCCAACAGCATCCATCGAAGCGAAAAGCTTATCGCTGGAAATTTTGCCGAGCCTGCGGTGCAGTCTCGCAACCGTGATGTGGGGGGAGTATGCACGCTCCTCGGTAGGTATGCCAAGGTCTTTCAGCGATGGTAGAATGCGGTTGTATATGCTGATGAGCTCCTTGCTGCCCTCCTCAATCCTGGCGTATACAATCCGAGGGCTCTTTGCGCCGAACGCACCGAATCCGCGCACGGTTATAGGGAATTTGCTTACTTCGAGCGATGACAACACAGACACGATACGTTCGAGCGTCTGCGCCGTTATATCTCCGAGGAATGCAAGCGTGATATGAAGGTTCTCCTTCTGGACTATGCTCACGCCCGGCATAGAAAGTGCCATTGCTGAGTCGTGTATGGCAGCGCTGAGCTCTGGAGCGAGCTCAACGCCTATGAATGCGCGCACTCTGCCGTTTGGTGGTGCATGGACAGCCATCGCAATGAATTGAGAGCAGAAACTAAAATAAGTATGGCGCAGTGCAAGGTTTTTTTAATTTAGTGCACAATACGCTTATGCCAACCAAATACATTGTTGTGATGGGCTCGCTATTGAGCGGGATAGGGAAAGGGATAGTGACTGCTTCTCTGGGCAAGATCCTTAGGATGTACGGTCTTAGAGCCATGCCAATGAAGTTCGACGGCTACCTGAACTATGACTGCGGCACGATGAATCCGTTCAGGCACGGAGAGGTGTATGTGCTCGATGACAAAAGCGAAGTTGATATGGACTTCGGAAACTATGAGCGCTTCCTGAATGTGAGCATGACAAAGGATTTCTCTATGACCGGCGGCAAGCTCTTCAGCGAGATAATAGAGAAGGAAAGGCGCGGGGACTTCCTCGGCAGGGATGTGCAGATAATACCGCACCTTACCGACCTGATACTTGAGAAGATAGAGAATGTATCGAAGGAGAACAGACTGGACGTAATGCTCATAGAGGTTGGCGGCACAGTGGGCGACATAGAGAACAGCTACTTCGTCGAGGCGATGAGACAGCTGGCGCTCAGGCACACCACAGTGTTTGTTGACGTTGTGTACGTGCCGGAGCTCGGCACAGTTGGGGAGCAGAAGACCAAGCCGACGCAGATCGCGCTGAGAAGCCTGATGCAGAGCGGCGTGCAGCCGCACTTCATAGTCTGCAGATCAGAGAGGCCGCTCGGCGACCCTGCCAAGGACAAGATAGCGCTGTTCTCCAACCTTACAAAGGAGCGCATAATAGATGACCACGACGAGAAGAGCATATATGTCGCGCCGCAGCACTTCATGGCGCAGGGACTGGACAAGGAGATTCTGCGCGAACTTGGCTTTGAGGGCCTGAAACTCGATAAGAAGGCATTCAACAGTTGGGATAGCTATGCACAGAGTGCAGCGGACAACAGCGGCAGACCGGTCAGCGTTGCGGTAGTGGGAAAGTACGTCGGGCTGCATGATTCGTACGCGAGTGTCAAGGAGGCCCTCGTGCACGCGGGCGTAGCAAACCGCGCCTCGCTCAGACTGGACTGGATAGAATCCGAGGAGCTCGAGAACCTGGATAATGATTCAATCGCAACGAGGCTCGGCGCCAGCGACTGTGTGTTGGTGCCCGGAGGTTTCGGCAAGCGCGGCATAGAGGGCATGATCAATGCAATACGCTACGCGAGGGAGCACGGGCTGCCTTTCCTTGGGTTATGCCTGGGCATGCAGCTTATGACAGTTGAGTATGCAAGGAACGTATGCATGCTGAAAGATGCCGACTCGTCGGAATTCAATCCCAGGACCAAGCACAAAGTCATAGACATAATGGAAGACCAGCGCGCCATAAGGCTGAAGGGAGGCACGATGAGGCTTGGAGCATGGCCCTCGAAGATAGCTAAGGGCACACGGGCCAGGAAGGCTTATGGCAAGGCGCTCGTCTATGAGCGCCATAGGCACAGGTATGAATTCAACAACGCGTACCGCAGGCGCCTGGAGGATGCCGGCCTAGTGATAAGCGCGACCACCCCAGATGGCAGGCTTGTCGAGATGGTGGAGTGGAGCGACCATTTCGGCGTGGGGACACAGGCACACCCTGAGCTCAAGTCCAGGCCTGAGGCACCGGCCCCGCTCTTCGTAGAGTTCATAAGGAGCGCGATGCAGGCTCATCCCACCAGGAAGCCGTAGTCCAGAAGAGCGCCTACTATCTTACCGACAATAGGCGCACTAGACGAGACCGCGCGTATCCTTTCAGCGTCCTTTCCAGAGATCCCGCCTAGGAGCACCAGTACTGGCGTGTACAGCAACAGCATTGCAGCGGCAGAGGTGATTAACAGTGGGATGTAGTTTCCGCCAAATAAAATGCTGAGCGGAAGCGCCGGAGCTATGCTTATTATGTTGGCAAGGAAGACACGGGACAGCTTACCGAGTGCAAGGTGCACCTTTAGCGTGTGCATTACGCTGCCTATGTATAGTATGTCGCCTACGGCAGGTGTTATTATGAATAGCAGCGTGACAATGCCGATGCCCTTGAACTCTGGCACAAGGGCAAACAGCAGCACCAACTGCACAAGAGCGATGACTCCGCTGAACTTCATTACCTTGCGCACCTCGCTCGCGCTTACCAGAAGGGTGCTCGCATACGAGCCCGCTATGCTTATCAGAAGGCCGAT
>JAKAST010000001.1 GCA_021828155.1 Microcaldota archaeon
TCCTGCTTGCATTCCTGTTCGGCATGGCGGTTGTGTTTCTTCCTGGCGGCATGGTGAAGGTGTTCGTGCAGCTACTTTTCATACTCAACCTGTTGCTTGCAGTGTTCAACATACTGCCATGGTTCCCTATGGACGGCGGACGCGTGCTGAGGAGCTACCTCCAACGTGGGCGCAGCTTCCTTGAGGCTACGCGCACCTCGGTTAAGGTAAGCAACGTGCTCATCGTGCTGTTTGTAATCGGCACCTTGGTGTACGTCGGGGTAGAGCCAAGCTATCCATTCTTCTACAAGGAGTTCATAGTGCTATGGGACGTATTCATAGCCGTGTTCCTGTACGGCGGGGCCAAGGCTGAGCTGCAGGCCGCATACATTAAGACATACACGCAGGGACTGTCAGCAAGCTCTGCAATGACTAACGATTACATAATGTCCAGAAGCACAACTACGCTGGCGCAATTGTATGAGACGGTAGTCGCAAGGCGCATACACATCGTGCTGTTCAGGCGAGCTGGAAGGTATTACATAGTGTCGCGATTGCCTTACAACTCGTTCGGCAAGGCAGCCGAGGGCATGGCCGACCAGCGCATCTCTAGATTTGGCGAGGAGCTGCCTATGCTGGACATCGGGTCTAGCCTCTACTCCGCCCTGGAGAAGATGCAGGAAGCCAACATAAGCGTGATCGGGGTGCAGCGCAGCGGCAGGCTTGTTGGCATACTGCAGAGGCAGCACGTAGAATCTGTCATAACTCTCCACATCTCCCGCACCAGAGGAAGGGCTAAAAATGCTTAGACGGCATATCTAAGCGGCGACCGGTGGATTTATGCTCTATCTTGACAGGCTTACCCTGCATAACTTCAAGTCGTTCAAGCATGCGAACGTGAGCTTCAGCCACGGTTTCAACTGCATAGTGGGCCCGAACGGCTCCGGCAAGTCTAACCTGTGCGACTCGCTGCTGTTCGCGCTTGGCGAATCCTCGCTCAGGCGCATGCGCATTACCGCGACCTCAAACCTGATAAACAGCTCGGTAAAGCCAGATCCAGAAACGCACCTCAAGCGCAGCTACGTGACGGTGTCGTTCGCAGATGACGACGGGAAGCGAATAGAGGTTTCCAGGATAGTGCGCTCCAACAGCAAGATATCGTACAGGCTTGACGGCAAGAGGGTGCACAGGCAGGACGTCATGGATGTGCTGAACGCCAACAATTGCAGCATAAACGAGGCCAACACCATAACGCAGGGAGAGATAACCCGCATACTCAACTACAATGCGAGGGAGCGCCGCGGTCTTCTTGATGTGGCCGCAGGCATAAAGGCGTTCGACGACAAAAAGGAGAGCTCCCTGAAGGAGCTTGCCAAGGTCGAGGACAAGATATCAAACGCGAGGGTCATGCTCGGGGAGCGCGAGGGCTTCCTGAACGAACTAAAGAATGAGAAGGAAGATGCCGAGCACTACATGGAGCTAACAGAATCGGTCAAGCGCATGAACCATTCGCTTCTCAAGAAGCGCGAGGCGCAGCTCTCCAAGGAATACAACGATGCAGCTGAGAAGCTCTCGAAGCTCGCAGAGACGCGCACGGAGACAGAGCGCAAGCTGGCGGCTTTGGGCGACGAGGTAAGCAAGCTCAGTGCCGAGCGCACAGAAAAATCGCAGAAACTCGGCGAGCGCTCCCTTGAGACAAGCTCTGTAAGCAAGAAGCTCGAGGAGATAAATGCCACTGCCGCTACTGTTGTCGCACAGCTGGAAAGCATGTCGAAGGAGCTCGCCGCTAACAAGGAGCGCATTGAGCTCCAGAAATCAGAGCGGAAGAAGATAAAGTCGCAGATCAGTGCCAATGACGCCGAGCTGCAGGCGGTCAGGGCGCAGACCGATGAACGCTCTTCGGTATTGAGGTCGTTAGGCGGCGGCCTTGAAGAGGCCGAGGAGGCACTAGCGGCATACGAGGAGCACCAGAAGCGTGTCGATTCCGTGATGGAAGAAGAGGAGGTGTTGCAGCGCAGGCTCTCAAGCGCCAAGGTAAGGTCGCAGCAGCTCGAATCAGAGTCAAAGGGCATAGGCCTGCAGATCGCCTCGCTTTCCGATGAGTTGGCAGCCAGCGAGAGAAAGGCGCAAGATGCACAGGCAGCTGGCGCATCAGTGGCAAAGAAGATAAGCGACGCGAAGGCCGGCATATCTGCATTAATGGCCGAGGACGAAAGGCTGCAGAAGGAGCGTGCACGCGTCGAAGAACAGATAATAAATGTGCGCGAGTCGCTTGCGCTTTACGGGGGCAGCCAGGACAGGGCCGCAGCCGCGCTGTCCAGTTCGGTCAAGCAGGGCTTCTACGGAAGGGCGTTCGAGCTCTGCTCATTCGACGACAAGTATGCTGAAGCCGTCTCTGCTGCCGCAGGCAGCAGGCTGAACTATTTCATAGTTGATTCGATAGACGTGGCCAAGCAGTGCATAGAGATTATAAAGCAGAAGGGTCTCGGCCGCTCCACGTTCATGCCGCTCAAAGAGCTTTCGGTGAAGCCAGCCGAAAAGGCTGCGGCCGCAGTGCCTCTAATAAGCCTAATAAAGTTTGACAAGAAGTTTGCACAGGCGTTCGAGTACGTGTTCTCCAATACCTTCCTTGTTGCAAGCATTGAAGAGGCGCAGAAGCTCGGCATAGGAAGGCGCAGGTTCGTCACGCTTGGCGGAGAGCTGATAGAGCCGTCCGGCACAATAACGGGCGGCCAGATAAAAGCGATGCAGTTCCCCGGCAAGCTCCAAGCGGAGCTGAAGGGCCTTGAGTCGGAGCACACGGCCATAGCCAAGGGCTCTGCAGAGGTTTATGCGCGTATGGATTCGGCGAAGAAGGCGCTTTCGGCCCTAGAGATAGAGGCGATGAACTACAGCCTCGAACTGAAGCATGCCCAGGAGTTTGCAGACAAGGCAAAGTCAGCGCTGAAGGAGCTCAACGCGAATAGCTCCAATTTGTCTTCGCAGATGCTGGCTGTGCAGAAGGAGCTCAACAGCGTCGAGGCCACGCTTCGCGACGTCGCAAAGAAGAAAGCCAGCGCAATATCCGCCCGCGACGCCCTGCATTCGGCAGTGGCATCTTCCCAGAAGACGCCTGGCGCACAGGCCGATGCCGCCAGGGTCAGATCCAGCAGCATAAGGCGGGAGATAGAGCAGCTTATGATGCGCAGCGCCTCCCTGACCAAGGAGAACGAAATGCTGGCCGCCCGCGATACAGAGCTCGAGACCGAGCTAGACAAACTGGCGCGAGACGCAGGGCAGGCAAAGGAATCGATCGGGTCGCTGAAGGCACGGCAGAGCGAGCTGCTGGCGCAGAAATCAGAGCTGGAGAATAAGATCAAGAGCCACGACGAACAGTCCTCGGCGCTCTACAAGGAAGTATCCGAGCTTGACAAGCGCATATCAGATCTGGGGTTCAGGAGAGGTGAGCACCAGGCTGCGCTTGACAAGTTGAACAGGGAGTCGATGCTTGCGGAATCGGCCAAGATGCAGCTCGAGACCCGGCTCGGCGACATAAAGGCCGAACTGGCCACATACCCCACATACGAAGAGCTGCCGGACAGCGCAGACTCGCTAGAGAAGAAGTTAGTCATAGCAAAGAGCGATATAGAACGCCTGGGCAATGTCAACCTCAAGGCCCCAGAGGTGTATGAGGTAAGGAAGCGCGATGTTGATGAAGCGGGCGCGAAGCTGCAGGTGCTCGACAACGAGCGCAATTCGGTATTGTCCATGATAAACGAGATAGAGTCGAAGAAGCTTGCCGTGTTCATGGATACATTCAGGGCCGTGAACGAGAACTTCAGGCAGCTGTACAGCTACATATTCGACGGCGAGGCGTCGCTCATGCTAGAGGACCCGAAGGAGCCATTCGAGTCCGGGCTAAGGATAAGCATACAGGACAAGTTCAAGAAGTCTGCGGAGCAACTTTCCGGCGGCGAGAAGTCGCTGCTCATGCTCATACTGATATTCGCCATACAGATGCGCAACCCAATGTCATTCTACATATTCGACGAGATAGATGCGGCTCTGGACAAGGAGAACTCGAAGAAGCTCTCCCTGCTGATAAAGCAGATGAGCTCTAAGTCGCAGTTTGTAGTTGTGAGCCACAACGATACGCTGATAAGTGCTGCAGAGACTGCCATGGGCGTGGCCCTGCAGAACGGCGAATCCAGGGTTATAGGCATACAACTCGTCGGTCCGGGTACGCCGGAGGGCGCAGAGAAGAAGAGAGCGTAGGCAAGTGTTTACAATGCAGAGAAAGAGAGCAGCTCCAAGCCCTAACAGGCAGCGCAGGCGCGGCATAACCACCTGGCCGCTCTACGTGCTGCTCGTACTGCTACTTGCGCTTTACATACTATCCCAGCGCGTCGCTTACCTATCGCTTGTGGCAGGCGTTCTTGTCGTCGTGGTTATAGTTGTGCTTCTGGTCCTTGAGCTGGCCAATACCTCCATGCAGAAGGGAAAGGTGCGGAACATCGCCGAGATAGCGCTTGGTATAGTAATAGTGGTAGCGCTCTGGTTCGGCCTTCAGGCAGTGCTGGCAACCAGTCATCCGCTTGATGTGGTGCCGAGCTGCAGCATGCTGCCCTACCTCCAGAGAGGCGACATGATAGTGCTCCAGGGTGTGCACAACATCTCACAGATAAGGGCGCCGGTTGTTGACGTAACACAGGCGCAAGTTGATGCACTGGAGCATAACCTCAGCAGGGAATCGCTGGAGTGCGTAGCATATATAAGCACATCCCAGGGCGTTTACGTCTCGCAGTTCGTAAGGCAGGGCTACAGCGTTGGCCTTCTCTACAGCACGCAGTCGGGCGGCCAGATAGTGTCTGGCAGCTTCCAGGACGGGAACCTTGTGCGCTACACCTGTGGCACAGCAGACGTGAAATTCACTAACGGCACTGTGATGCAGGAAGCCTACACGAAGTCAATAACAATAGGCAATACCACGATAACCGGCGATGCCAACAACAGCGTGGTAGTATACGGCACAGTGCCCGGCGACCTGTTTTACAGCTACGGCGACGCCTACATAGTGCACAGGGTGTATGCTGTGCTCCGCACCAGCAGCAATTATTACGTGCTCACGAAGGGAGATAACAATCCAGGCTTGGATCTGCAGTACGGCAACTACCCCGCGAACGCCTCGGAAGTGCAGGGCAAGGTTGTAGCATCGATTCCATATATCGGATACCTCAAGCTCGCGTTGAGCGGCAGCTTCACCGAACCCACAGGCTGCAACTACACAACGCAGGGCTGATGCGCAGTTTTCTGGCGCTGATCGTTCTGAACCCCAAACGCAATAATTTATATATGTGTTTCTCCCAAAATACCTCTGCAAGAAAGCCGACTTAGCGTCTATTCTCTGGCCTAACGTTCGGATTTTACGGTGCCCGACATGGCAGACTTTGCAAACGACATACGGCTCGCGGTCGACAGCGGGGTCACAGCCATGGGCGTCAACAAAGTCATGGACTCGATAAAGGCCAGTAGCGCCAAGCTCATAGTCTTGGCGGAGAAGAACAGGGCCCAGACTACGAGCGACATATCGCACCTGGCCAAAGTGGCGGGCGTGGGGGTGCTCGTATTTCCAGGCAACTCAATGGAACTCGGAGCAGTGTGCGGCAAGCCGTACAGCGTTTCCGTACTGTCAATATCGGAACAAGGAAACTCGAAGATACTGGAGGAAGATTACAGCGCATACGCAGCAAAGCAATGATGGTGATATTTTGCCCAATGGTGAATTTGCAGCAAGGAAGCTCCTGAGGGAGCGGAGGCACCAGCGCCTTCTGAAGAAGTGGCTGAAACGCAGGAAGCTCAAGCTGAAGCAGAAGTACGACCCTATGGGCACAGTGCCAAGGGCAACAGGGCTGGTGCTGCAGAAGTTTGCGGTCGAGCAGAAGCAGCCGCACTCTGGCCAGATAAAGTGCGTCCGCGTTCAGCTGATAAAGAACGGCAAGGTTGTTGGCGCGTTCGTGCCTGGCGACGGCACCATAAACTACATAGACGAGCACGACGAGGTAACCATAGAGGGTCTCGGCGGCTCGCAGAGGGGCCAGATGGGATGCATACCCGGTATGAAATACAAGGTAGTTGAGATTAACGGGGCCAATGCGGTACAGATAGTGAAGGGCAAGCAGGAGAAGCCAAAGAGATGATAATGATGGAGAACGCGGCGCAAGGCACAATGGGTGATACACAGACGGCAGCTGCGCCGCAGACAGCCGCTACCACACAGAAACGGCGCCGCCCTACGGCCAAAGCGGCACCCCTGTCTGATCATCGCGAAGGTATGGACCTCTCGCTGCTTTTCGAGAAATACAGCTATGACGTGAATGTTTCAGACCAGAGTATAAAGAGCTATGTCAACATGAGGCCTGCAGCATATCCCGCAAGCTACAGACGCACGAGCAACAAGATGTTCTCAAAAGCCAACATAAACATAATCGAGAGGCTTGAGAATGCTCTGATGCGCGGCGGCACGGGCAAGAAGATAGGCGGGCACGTCATACGCACAAAGGGCAGGCTGCAGGGCAAGAAAATCAAGGTGATGCATATAATCGAGAGGGCGTTCGATGCGGTGCACACGCAGACAGGCGACAATCCCGTGCAGGTGTTTATCAGGGCCCTCGAGAACAGCGCGCCTATAGAGGATACCACCCGCATAAGGCAGGGCGGAACGGTCTCGAACATACCCGTCGACATAAGTGCGAGTCGCAGGCTCGATACTGCTCTGCGTAACATAGCAACTGCGGCTATAATAGGCGCCTTCTCCAGCAAGCGCAGCATCTCACAGGCGCTGGCCAACGAACTCATCCTAGCTGCTAAGAACGATGTGAACAGCTATGCGGTCAAGCGCAAGAACGAGATAGAGCGCATGGCGAGAAGCGCGAAGTAAGGTGCTGTTATGGTAAGGAAGGAATACGTTGTAGAAGAAATAGCAAAGATAATGCACGACATAGAGCGCATAAGAAACGTTGCCATAATCGCACACGTCCACCATGGGAAGACTACACTGACGGATTCGCTGCTCGCCAGGGCCGGCCTAATATCCAAGACAGTGGCAGGCGATGCACTATATACCAACTACGAGGCCATAGAGAAGGACAGGCGCATGACTATAAAGTCTGCCAACATATCGCTGGGATTCGACTACAACGGCAAGGACTACATAATCAACCTGATAGACACACCCGGGCACGTAGACTTCGGCGGTCACGTGACTAGGTCAATGCGCGCTGTAGACGGCGTGGTGCTTGTCGTAGACCCGGTCGAGGGCGTAATGCCCCAAACTGAAACTGTGCTCAGACAGGCCCTGAAGGAGAAGGCCAAGCCAGTGCTTTTCATAAACAAGGTAGACCGCCTGCTCAACGAGCTCAAGCTGACGCAAGAACAGACATTCGAGCGCCTGCTGAAGCTCATAAGCGACATAAACAACCTGATAGACCGTTATGCACCCGAGGAGTTCGTCAAGGACTGGAAGGTCAGCGTGGACAACGGAAGCGTGGCAATGGGTTCAGCGTACAAGAAGTGGGCGATCTCGAAGCCTATAATGGACAAGTACAAGACGACGTTTAAGGACATATTCGCGCTCACGGCCGCCAGCGACGAGAAGAAGCTGCAGGAAGTTGCGCCGATAGACGAGGCGGTGCTCACTATGATAATAGACCACCTGCCGAGCCCTCACATTGCGCAGAGGTACCGCATACCGCAGATATGGCACGGCGACCTCAACAGTCCGGACGGCAAGGCCATGCTCGATACAGATGCATCGGCCGGCACAAACATAGTAGTGTTCAACATAGTATACGATCCCCACAGCGGCGATGTGCCAGTTGGGAGAATATTTTCCGGCGTGGCAAAGAAAGGCATAGAGCTGCATGTCTCTGGTAGTCCAGGAACGCAGAGGTTGCAGCAGGTTGGGATATACATGGCTGCCGAGCGCGTGGCCGTTGAGCAGATACCTGCCGGCAACATAGTGGCGCTTATAGGCCTTAAGGACGTTAACATAGGCGACACCATAAGCACCGATGTCATAGATCCGTTCGAGCAGATAACACACTACTCTAAACCCGTTGTGACGAAGGCCGTAGAGGCCAAGGATACGCGCGACACCACTAAGCTCATAGAGGCGCTGCGCGAGCTCTCGAAAGAGGACCCTACCATAGTGACGGAAATCAACCAGGAGACCGGGGAGCACCTGGTCAGCGGCATGGGAGAGCTGCACCTCGAGATAATAGAGACCAAGCTCAGAGATGACTTCAAGATACCAGTTATAACAAGCCCGCCTATCGTCATATACCGGGAGACTATAAATTCCAAGGCAGGGCCGATAGAGGGCAAGACCCCGAACAGGCACTCCAAGTTCTACGTTACAGTTGAGCCGCTTCCTGAGGGCGTGCAGAAGGCCATAGACGAGGGCTCTATACGTGAGGGCAAGCCGAAGGGCCAGAACGCGATAGAGGCCATGGTTGCGGCCGGGCTCGACAGGCAGATAGCCAAGAATGTAGAGGAAGTATCGAACAAATGCATGCTTGCTGACGTCACCCACGGCGTGCAGTACATGAACGAGGTGATGGAGTTGCTTATCGACGGCTTCGACGAGGCGGTCAAGGACGGCCCGCTGGCAAGGGAGAAGTGCTCGGGCGTGCTGGTTAGCGTTGTAGACGCAACCATACACGAGGATCCCGTGCATAGGGGGCCCGCGCAGATAATACCAGCCATAAGGAACGCGATATACGCTGGCATGCTGACGGCAGGTGTCACGCTTCTGGAGCCGAAGCAGGACTTCACCATAAACATACCGCAGGAATACATGTCGAACGTAATAACATTCATACAGGGCAGGCGCGGCCAGGTGTCCAACATAACGCAGGACCGCGAGCAGGTCTCGATAATAGCAAAGATGCCGGTGGCAGAGACGCTGAAGGGCTTCTCTAACGACCTGCGCGGGCTTACGCAGGGCAGGGCAATATGGTACACCGCGTTTGCGGGCTATGAGCGCCTATCTCCTGACCTGCAGAGCAGGATAGTGCGCGAGATACGCGAGCGCAAGGGCCAGAATCCAGAACCCCCAACGCCAGCGCAGTTCATGGACTAGCGAACGTTTAAATAGCTTAACTGGGAATTATCACAGGTTTCTCCTTACAGGGAATGAAAATACCGATGAGGTTAAAACCAAGGTGTTTCCGATGGCAAAATCCTACGTGAAATTCGAAGTATCTAAGGAAGTGGCTGACAAGACGTACGAGGCCCTACAGCTAGCTAAGCAGGGCGGCAAGATAAGGAAGGGCGTTAACGAGGCCACGAAGAGCGTGGAGCGCGGCCTTGCCAGCTTCGTTGTGCTGGCAGAGGACGTGGAGCCCGAGGAGGTGATAATACACCTGCCCATGCTCTGCGAGCAGAAAAAGATCCCGTTCTCGTACGTACCCAGCAAGCTTGAGCTCGGCAAGGCGATAGGCCTTGGCGTGCAGTGCGCAGCTGTTGCCATAGAGGGCCAGGGCGGCGCCGCATCGGCCATAAAAGACGTCATAGCAAGAGTCACAGGCACCTCTCAGAAGGCGCAAGCCACCGCGCAGGCGGAGAAGCCGAAGCCAAAGGAGGAGCACAAGCCCCAGCCAAAGAAGCAGCAGGAGCAGAAGCCCAAGGAGGCACCAAAGCAGGGGGCTGCCGAACAGCCCGCCGCAGCGCAGGCCGAGCCGGCGCAGGAAGCCAAGCAGTAAGCAGTATCTGTTCTAGTGATTAACCATGGTTGCAGACACCCCGCAAAAGCCGGTCACACCCCAGAAGCCCGATGCGCAGCACCTCGCAGGTTTCCCTGCAGAGATAGTTGACGTGAACAAGAAGGCCAAAACCGGTATGTACGGCGAGGTATATTCTGTGGCGTGCAGGATCCTGGAGGGCAACGATACAGGCCGCATAATAAGGCGCAACCTCATAGGTCCGGTCAAGAAAGGCGACATCGTTAGACTGCCAGACACAAGCAGGGAGGCAAGGGAGATAAGGGTAAAGTAGTGGTAGCGTGAAGTGCTCTTACTGCGGTAACGAACTGCCCAGGAATGGGGGAATGATGTATGTCTTCCGTACTGGCAAAATAAATTATTACTGCTCAGGCAGGTGCTACAAGTACGACATAGTGATGCACAGGAAGCTTAAGAAGAAGGCAAAGGCCACAATCGCAGCGAGGCCCGCCAAGCCCGATGCGCAGAAGCCAGAAACACCTAAACAAAAGACCTGATTCTTCTTTTGCCTTGCGCCTTTTTCTTGTATTTGATGAATTCAGTAATTACTTCTCTGTAGCTCTCTCCAAGATCCATCTTCAGCGCGTCTGAGGGTTTCATCCATCTGTAGCTGTTCAACGCCTCGTGTAGCCTGACTTTTCCTCCTATAGCTTTGCAGTGCACGTCGAAGTACACGAAGTGCCTGGGATCGTCGAAGTCTTTGGAGTCTATCAGCTCGCCGTAGGTGACTAATGCTACAGGCTTGAGGTGGAGTTCGGTCTCCTCCTCGCCCTCTCTAGTCATCGCCTCGATTATGGTCTCTCCCGGCTCAACGTGCCCGCCCGGCATAACCCACTTGTTCCTCCATTTCGCATCTCTGACAAGCAGTATCTCGCCGCGCCTGTTCTCTATTATGGCGCTACCCGTTACCTCAACCCCCTTCGGGAACCCCATATTGCGCAAAAAATCATTCCTTGCGGTTCTTCTCGAATATCTCGTCCAGGTCGAGCTCCTTCAGCTCGGCGACCTTCCTCTGTATGCCGGCTTCCGTGTATTCAGGAAACTCAACCCCGCTCACGACTATCATGACGCGCAGCACGTCCTTCTGCATGTCAGGGTCTATCCTGGCGCCCCACTTGAGCATCGCGTCGGGGCTTATGCGGCCCGCCACGTCCTGAAATACTGATTCGGCTTCCCTGAGGGTAAGGCTCTCGCCGCCTATTATGTTGATTAGCGCCTTCTTTGCATTGCCTAAATCCGCATCTAGCATCGGGCTCTTTATTGCGTTATCCAAGGCGATGAGAGCGCGCTTGCCGTCGTTTGCGGTAGCAGCTCCCTCACCCGTGCCTATTACAGCATAGCCGGAGTCGCGCAGCACCGCGCGCAGGTCAGCGAAGTCTATGTTGACCATGCCCGGCTTTGTCACCATCTCCACAATGCCCTTCGTAGCGCTGGCCAGCACCTCATCGGAAACCCGGAATGCCATGTTGAGCGGCAGGTCCGGTGCCACGGAAAGCAGCTTGTCGTTATGGATTATTATTACGGTGTCAGCAACTTTCTTCAGCTTGCTAAGACCCTCAAGCGCGTTCTTCATGCGCATCTTGCCCTCGCTCGAGAACGGCAGCGTCACAATCGCAACTGTTAGTGCGCCGGTCTCCTTGGCCTCGTGCGCTATGGTCGCGACAGAGCCCGTGCCCGTTCCACCGCCAAGGCCGCACGTCACGAAAACCAGGTTCGCATCGCCAAGCATGTGCCTTATCTCGTCTTTGCTCTCAAGGGCTGCCTCTTCGCCAACTTTTATGTCGCTGCCTGCGCCAAGCCCCTTCGTGACCTTTTTGCCCAGGAGCAGCTTGCGCTCCGCGCTCGTCTTTATAAGGTGCGGCGCATCGGTGTTCATGGCCATCAGCACCGCGCCGTCAAGACCCAGGGAAGCGAGCCTCGTGACTGTATTGCTTCCGCTGCCCCCCGTGCCCACAACATATATCTTCGGTTTCGCGCTCTCTATAAATCTAAGGATGTCCTCGTCGTCAACGCTAGCTGCCATAAAATTACCCTCCTGCTCGCCTGTTTCCCTTTTCCAAGTAAAAATATAAAAGGTTAGACTCTCTATGAGGAAGTGCGTGTTTTCCGTCAAGGTGCTGAAAATGCCGAACACTAATGGTAATTCACAGAAGAGAGCTCTCCTGAGAGAGGGCGTAAAGGACATACGTCTCAAGAAGGGCATGCGGGTTTCAGAGCTGATCGCCGCAATGGATAAAATGGGCGGCTTCTCAGCTCAGCACATGGTCGATGGCATACACATACTCGACGCTATGCTGTCCAACAAAGAGTCGTACAACTTCCTCTCCTTCCCTGCAGATATAGTCTCGACAGGATTGCGGGGCGTGCTCGCTGACATGGTGAAACACTTCGACGCCATAATCACTACCTGCGGCACCCTTGACCACGACATTGCAAGGGCGTTTGGGGGCAAGTACAGCGTAGGCACGTTCAATGCGGATGATGCCAAGCTGCACTCTATGGGAATATATAGGCTTGGAAACGTCTTCATCGAGAACAGGGAATACGGCAAGATGCTCGAGGACTCGTTCAGGAAGATAATGGATGAAATATACTCATCGAAGGACTACAAGAAGGAGTACAGCCCGAGCGAACTAATCAATGAGTTCGGCAAGCGGATCCCGGACGAGCATTCGATACTGCGCCAGGCGTACCTGCACAATGTCAAGATATTCAATCCAGGAATAGTTGATGGGGCATTTGGTACCCAGCTGGCAATATTCGCGCAGGATCATGACTTCAAGTTGAATGTCATAAAGGACGAGCTGGAGCTGAGCAACATGGTGTTCGACAACAAGGTCACTGGCGCTCTGATGATCGGTGGCGGTATAAGCAAGCATCATGTCATATGGTGGAACCAGTTCAAGGGTGGTCTGGACTATGCGGTCTACATAACAACCGCCACGCAGTACGATGGTTCGCTTTCGGGCGCGAGGCTTACCGAGGCTGTATCGTGGGGTAAGATAAAGGAGAAGGCCAAGTACACCACGATAGACGGCGATGCGACCATAATACTGCCGTTCATGGCCGCAGCGCTGGACATAGTCTGATTCAAAGCGTGCTCCGGTCCAGCCGTGCCATCACGATTGGATTTTTGCCTGTACCATGGCCGCACTGCGCTCAATCCACTGTAGTGCCGTTGTGCTGCCTGCCATGAATTGCTGCTTCGAAATCTTTAATCTCAGGCCCGACAAACAGTACCTTTACCTTCGACCTGGCAGCCAGCAGCGAGGCTACCACGTCGAAAATGAAGTCGCTTTTGGCTTCACGCCTGTCAAACCTTTCAGCCAAGCCTACCATCTCCTCATGGCTCAGCCTTTTTAGAGCCCTCGCTCCGCGTTCGCTAGGGTTCCTGTCATACACATATGCAGTCATGCCTATGTTAATAAGCGTCTTCGCGCCAGAGGCCTCAGCTGCAAGCATTGCATCAGCATCGGTAGTTACGCCCTCTACGAAGCCCCCAAACACGGTGATCCTGTGGCGCGTGTGCAGCTCCTTGAACTCGTTAAGGGTTGCTGGCACTATGGGCGCAACGTCCATCCCATATTCGAGCATGATGTTCTTCAGGGCCATGGCATTCGTCCTAGTCATGGCTATGCCTATCTCGTCGAGCAGGAGCTTGTTCCTTATCACGCTACTTACCGCGCCGATTGCGGTGCGCGCGGCGTGGCCTCCGCCCACCGATATGACAAACTTTATGCCACGTTCCCTTCTGATAATGCCGCAGAACTGCTTCACGTAATTTACATTGAAACCGCTTTCCGGGTGTATTATGCTTCCCCCAAGCGAAATCGCTATTGTCCTCATCAGTCAGCTGGGGCAACTCAGATTATTAGCGCTTTCCGTTAGTTGGAAAGCTCTATACTGTCCCCCACTATAGGTGCGTACGCGTCGAAGCCCTCCCCCTTCAGCTCCTCCGCGAATGCCTTGGTGTTCGCAGGGTCGCCGTGGACGCATATTACAGTGTTTGGCGTGCTCTCCCTGACATACTTGTATAGGTCTGACTTGCCCGCATGCGCAGAAAAGTCGTACACGCTTATCGGCGTAGCTATCTTGCGCCTCTCGCCATCCACGTCTATCCTGCCCGTTTCTACAAGGCTTCTCCCATTCGTGCCCTCTACCTGGTAGCCCGTAATGAATATGTGTGAGTTCCTGTTGAGCCTTGTTATGTATTCGAGCGCAGGCCCGCCGTTGAGCATGCCCGCGGGCGTTAGTATTACTGCCGGATCATCGAGTATGCCCTTCCTGTCGCCGGGGCTGTCTATGAACGTGGCGGCTTTTATTGCATCGCCCAGCAGCTTCGCGTTGTCTATGTATGCGCTGTGCGTCATCACTATATGCGTGGCCTCGCGAGCCATGCCGTCGATGTATGTGCGCTCCGCCAAGCCGGCCTGCTGCAGCATCGCCAAAAGCTCCTGCGCCCTGCCTACTGCGAAGCTCGGCACGAGAGCGGTGCCGCCGTTGTCGAGTGTTTCTTTGATCTCGTCTATGAAGCCTCTGACAAGCTTCTGCCTATCTGGGTGCTCCCTTGTGGCGTATGTAGACTCTATGACCAACGTATCGCTCTTCACGATTTGGGCTCCACGGTGGAGCAGCTGCGGCTGTAGCTTGAAATCGCCAGTGTACACTATGCGCCTGTTGTCCCTGCCCTTGCTCCGCTCCACCAAAGTCACAGCGCTTCCGCTTATATGCCCTGCATCGCTCAGAGTGATGTCGTAGTTGCCGAAGCTGGCGCGGGCCCCATAGTCAATCGCGATGTACCTGCTGTTGAATGTGCCAAGCTGCTTCTTGTGATAGTTCAGTCTGGTGTGGTTCCTCTGCGAGAGCTTGAGCGAGTCCTCGAGCAGCAGGTTTGCGAGCCTCAGGGTCGGCAGCGTGCCGAACGTCGGTATGGAGATCTCGTTGTACAGCGCTGGAGCGCACCCGCTGTGGTCCAGGTGGGCATGCGATATGACTGCGAGATCAACCTTTGGGCTGCCTGTAGGGAACCTCGTCTCATGGTCTATCTTAAGCCCGTAGTCGAGCATTATGTTGCGCTCGTCCTCTATGAGTATGGCGGACCGCCCAACCTCGCTCGCTCCGCCAAAAAAGCGTATTTTCATCAGAATCAATCAGGTTCTTGGCCTTGCGGCTGCATTGTTCGCATTTACACACCAACTTTTCCACTTACCTATAAAAACATTGGTATTCAATACTCTATGCCGCACTGCTGGTCGGCGGGCAGATTCGATGTCAGATGAGATAACGTTCCTAGATTTATTGGCTCTGGAGAAGATAACTGGCAATACAGTGGTTGAGAGGTTCGGCAGCCTGATAAACTCCTCGTTCTTCGACGCGCAGAACATACTCGGTACCCTCAAAGTGAAGGGTGTAATAGACTTCACCACCATGGTGCCCGGTCAGAATGCAATAACGGTAACAGATGCTGGAAAGCAGCTTCTTGCCGAAGCCGCAGAGAAGGCAAAGTCGCAGTTCGACCAGCTCGACCTCTCGGTTCTTACGCAGCTGTCCGGCGGCAAGCGCACGCTTGTGGATCTTGCCGGCGTTACCAACATAAGACCTAAGGACATGGCGATGCACCTCAACAAGCTCGTAGAGCAGCAGTTCATAACTGCAGACATTCGCAATGGAACTGTCAACATCATGCTCACCGAGAAGGGCTTCCTGCAGGTGAAGGCCGGCATGCCCGTGCAGGCACCGACACCTCAGACGCCGCAGCAGGGTGCTCCCGCGCCCATGCCTGCCATGCAGCAGGCACAGCCAACCACGACTCAGACCCCGATGCCGCCCATGGCCACACAGCCAATACCTGCACAGGGTACAGGTATGCAATCTGTGCAACCACAGGCGCAACCGCAGGGCATTCAACCCCAGCCCGGAAACGGGAACGGCATAGCAGAGCTGGAAAAAGAGCTCAAGGCTACTAAGGTAAAGAGGGGCAAGAAAATCACAATTGTTGTAGCTGTGATAGTAATAATCGTAATTGTTGTAGTGCTTCTCCAGCGCGGCATAATATAGCGCTCGAGTGGTTTGATGGGCAAACTCCTGGAATACATGAAAGCATACTATATGCTGCGGCGCCATGGCATAAGGGCCCTGGACGCCAAGTACGTCAGCAGCGCTGCGGACGCAATTGATTTCTCTTCGGGCAAACCTATAGTATTGAAGGCGATTTCCGAAAAGGCGCTGCACAAGAGCAAGAACGGCCTTGTGAAACTAAATCTCTCAACAGAGCGCGACATACGCTCTGCTTATGCCGATCTCGAGTCAAAGGCGCGCAATCTCAAGCCCTACAAAATATTAGCGCAGAGGATGGTGACCAACGGCCTCGAGATAATAGTCGGCGGAAACACAGACCCACAGTTTGGGAAGATGGTTCTACTGGGCCTCGGCGGCATATACGTCGAGACGTTCAAGGACTTCGCGCTGCGCGTCTGCCCGATAACACGCTATGATGCAGCATCCATGATAAGCCAGCTCCGATCACATGCAATAGTTGCGCCAGACCCTGCAACGGAAAAGATGATTGCAGACTTGCTGCTCGATGTATCTAACATGCTCACAAAGGAGCATGGCATAAGCGAGTTGGACCTGAATCCAGTTATACTGCACGACGGCACATACGATGCCGTAGATCTACGCGTGATAGAATAGGTGCGCCGATGGCCTCGAAATATGCAGACCTGAATCCTATGCTTCAGCCCAAAAGCGTAGCCATAATCGGTGCATCGTCAAATCCTGATAAGGTAGGCCACGTCATAATGCAGAACTACATAAACGTTGGCTATTCCGGCAGGCTCTATCCTGTCAACATAAAAGCCGATGGCCCTATACTCGGATTCAAGTCCTACAAGAGCGTTCTGGACATAAAGGAAAAGATAGACCTCGCAGTAATAGCCGTTCCTGCGCCTGTAGTGCCGGCAGTGCTGGATGAATGCGGCAGGGCCAAGGTTAGAACTGCGGTGGTAGTAAGCGGCGGCTTTGCCGAAATAGGCGAGACAGCGCTCCAGAATGAACTGGCGGCCGTTGCTCACAAATACTCGATGCCAGTGCTCGGTCCGAACTGCCTCGGCGTCATGGACCTTAAGTCCAGGATCGACACACTTTTCCTGCCTACCTTCAAGATCGACAAGCCGCAGATAGGCGGAGTCAGCTTCGTTTCGCAGAGCGGCGCCGTCGGCAGCGTGGTGCTAGACCTGATCTCGCACGAGGGCTTTGGACTAGCGAAGTTCATCAGCTACGGGAATGCCGCAGTTATCGACGAGGCAGACATACTGAACTACCTGGCTAACGACGTAGACACAAAAGTGATAATCTTCTACCTAGAAGGGGTGAAGCGCGGCAAAGAGTTCATAGAGGTCGCGAGGAAGGCCACGCTCAAGAAGCCTGTGATCATAATCAAGGGAGGCACCACAGAGGAGGGCTCCAAGGCCGTGCATTCACACACCGCGTCGCTGGCGGGCAGCGCCGAGGCCTATCATGCAGTCTTCGAGCAGTTCGGCTTCATCGAGGCCGAAGATTTAGACGATCTGCTCTACTTCGCAAAGATATTCGACACGCAGCCGCTCACAACAAAGAACAGGATTGCAGTTATAACGAACGGCGGCGGCATAGGCGTGCTTGCTACCGATGCACTATACCACAACTCGTTGAGGATGGCAGAGATGAGCAAGGAATCGGAGCGCAAGCTCCGCAAGGCCATGCCCCCAATAGTCAACGTACGCCTGCCGCTCGACCTCGCGGGCGATGCCGACGACAAGCGATTTGGAATAGCGATCGAGACGCTATCCGAGGACCCCAATGTCGACGCGATAATGGCGCTCGTGCTGTTCCAGACTCCCGGCGCGGACTCAAGTGTCGTTGCGGAGCTCATCAAGTACGGAACTACGGGCAAGAAGCCTCTAGTGGTGGTGAGTCCGGGCGGCAGCTACACCGCAGCGCACAAGATCATGATAGAGAGCGCAGGGGTACCGGTTTACGATTCCCCGAACTCAGCCGCGAGATCTCTCGCAGCGCTCATAAGCTATTCCGTTTATCTAGAGAACGCGGCGCATTCAAATGGCAATAAGAATAACGGGCAGGACAAAGAGACTCATTGAGCGCGACAGGAAGGTCTTCCTGTCAACGACGCGAGAGTCGTATCCTTTTGTTGCGGACCACGGCGAGGGCGATCTCGTATATGACATGGAGGGCAACAGATTCATCGACTTCTCATCATTCATATCAGTCTACAACTTCGGTGTCAATGCCAATGCTGAGGTGCGGAAGGCCATAACGAACCAGGTCGGCAAGCTCATGCACCCGGCATTTACCGACTACCACGCCGAACTGCCGGTAAAGTTCGGAGAGGAGCTCGTTACCATGTTTCCGAAGGGCTTCGGGCGAATGTTCCTCAGCAATTCCGGCACTGAGGCCAACGAGGCCGCTATAAAATTCTCCCAACTGTTCACGAAAAGGCAGTACATTATGGCATTCTACAGCGCCTTCCACGGCCGCACAAAGGGCTCGCTCGCATTGACAGCGTCGAGGGCCGTGCAAAGGGCGCACTTCGGCCCGTTCTCTAATACCATACACGTGCCATTCGCGTACTGCTACAGGTGCCCCCTCAAGCAGACATATCCGGATTGCGGCTACGCATGCGTAGACTTCATAAAGCAGTACCCGCTCAAGAACGAGGTGAGCGGCAGGGAAATAGCAGCGTTCTTCATAGAGCCGATCCAGGGTGAGGGCGGCTATATAATTCCGCCGAAGGGCTACTTCAAGGAAATCAAAAAAATCACTGACGACAACGGCATGCTATTAGTTGCCGACGAGGTGCAATCAGGGTACATGCGCACAGGCAAGTTCCTGGCGCTTGACCATTTCGGCGTAACGGCCGACATATACACCATGGCGAAATCGATTGCGGGCGGGCTGCCGATGGGCGTCACGATGGTAAGGAAGAGCCTTGGCGACCTGCCGGCAGGGGCGCACGCGAACACCTTCGGCGGCAATCTTGTATCGGTTGCTGCGGCGTACGCGCTGCTAAAGCACGTCAAGCGCAACAGGCGCAAGCTCGAGGCTATGGCGAAGAGCAAGGGCCGGCGCATAATGAAAAGGCTGGAGCAGATGAGGGACCATTACGAGCTGGTGGGTGACGCAAGGGGCATAGGCATGATGCTCGCCATAGAGCTTGTCAGGAGCAAGAAAAGCAAGGAGCCCGCAATCAAGGAGCGCGAAAGGGTACTTGAGGAGGCGTTCAGCAACGGACTGCTTATGCTGCCAGCTGGCGAATCCACTATACGCATAATACCGCCGTTGACCATGTCTGTGCAGCACATAGACAGGGGTCTAGACGTGCTCGAAGATTCGATAAAGAAGGTCAACGCGGAGATGCTGTCGAGCAAAAAATAGCTACCAGACGAGGCCCTTCTCGCCGCATATCATCTCGCTGCCACAGTTGGGGCACCTGAGGTGGCAGGCCTGTATAGTTTCCATTTTAGCACCGCATACCAGGCATGCGGTCTGGCTATCCCTCTGTTCCATTGTAGCACCGCGGTTGCTTACCGGTACTAAGGTAACTTTTAATGCTGTTTTCGCTTTGGCAGTTCATCGAACGGGACTGTTATATATTCAGGGTTCTTTATGCCTAAGTAACTTTCTATCAAATCATGGGACACGTTCGGCCCAAGGACTACAAGGAATATGCCAACATCGTCAATTATATTGAAATCCAGAATTATATTTCCTAATTTATAAAACCTCCTCTTCTTTACCAAAACGCTCTTGATTCCGAACTCCTTCTCCAATGCTTTCTTCCTAGCCGCAGCATCTGTTATCTTTTCGTCCTGCAGGTAATCAAACCCTCCTTCCCTCGCCCTGAGGTGCACAATAGAATCTCCCTCGCCAGTCTCTGATATCTTTAGAACTTCGCCCTTCGGCCGCTTGAAGTAAGTATCTCTTACGCTTATCTCCTTGTCGAATTTCGCGCCAAGCGACAGAATGTGAGAGGTCATCGCAGCTAAATCGTCTACTTTTATCTTAAGTTCCTTGGTTTTGGCTTCTTGATTGTCATTCATGTCATCAACACATATAGACAGTTTTTCACCGTCTTGTAGGGCTTTGTCCACCTCAAATTACCGCTCCCAAATCAAGTGTCATATAAACAATAATTATTGCGGCAAATAAACTAAAAGACAGTGGTATTTCGAGAAGAAGCTCATCTAACTACACTTGTCCGAAAAGTTGGTTTTGCCAGAGAAGTAGCACTTTCTGGAGACTTTGTGGACAAAGCCGGCACAGGAGCAACATATATAAACCTTACTCGGCCTAAATATAGCTGGTGTCAGTATGGCAGCCTGAGCTCTCAGAGGCTCTCGTATTTGAAAGCTAGTTTTCAGCTTGCTTTGTGAAGATACAAGTGCTATCTAGAGAACTCTATCCCTGCCTATTGCGCTTGTGTGATCGTGCGTTCGCGCGATTGAAATGAGGAGAAGAGAAGCTTGCTTAATTTTAAGCCACCTAGGGGATGGCTTGGCTATAGCAGCGATGAAGGCCGTGGCAAGCTGCGATAAGCCCGGGGTAGCCGCAAGTCAGGCTTTGAACCCGGGATTGCCTAACAGCGCACAGCAATGTGCGAGCACACGCGGGGAACTGAAATATCTTAGTACCCGCAGGAAAAGAAAGCGAAAGCGATGCGGCGAGTAATGCGAATGAAAGCCGCACAGGGCGAACCGAATCCCGCTTTGCAAAAGGCGTGGAGATGTGGGGCAGCGCCGATCCAGGACATGAGCCGAATGCGTTGGAAAGCGCAGTCATAGAGAGTGACAGCCTCGTAGGCTAAGTGCGATGGACCTGCTGCCGGAGAGTAATTCCGCTTGAGTATGCGGAGTGAATATGGGGGCATTAAACCCCAACCCTAAATATTGGCTATAGACCGATAGCGAACAAGTAGCGTGAGCGAAAGCTGAAAAGAACCCACACGCGTGGGAGTGAAAAGATCTGAAACTAGGTGGTTACACGAAGGTAGGGCGCGGAAGGAATGATGTGCGCCGAAGCGCGAGTCCGAGAGGGCTTAGCGAGGCGCAAGAACCAGTGTCCTATCATTCTTCTTGAAGCAAGAGCCAGGGAGTGTATGGATGTGGCGAGCCGTAAGGCGTAGCGAAAGCGAGAGCGCGCAGCATGCGAGGCGCGAGGTATGAAAATGCCCGAGTCACACTCATACGACCCGAAGCCACTGCGAACTACGCGCGCCCAAGGCGAAGCTAGGCTAACGCCTGGTGGAGGCCTGCAACCTGTCATGGCATGCCCTGTTGGGTGAGGCGCGGGTAGCGGCGATATACCACTCGAGCGTGGCAATAGCGGGTCCCCTCTGAAGTATCTTTAGGATAGCTCCGGGCGAGCTTGCGCACGCGGTAGAGCGACCGATTGATGGGTACGGATCCGAAAGGGTTCACCTGTTCGTCAAACTCCGAATGCATGCGCTGCGTAGACCCCGGGAGTCGGCGGTGTTGGGTAAGCTAGCACCGCGAGACTGCAAAGATAGTGACCAAGGTTAAGGTCCCCAAATCCTAGTTAAGTGCAAGAAAAGCGAGAAGCGCCACAGACAGCTGGGAGGTAGGCTCAGAAGCAGCCATCCTTCAAAAAACGCGTAATAGCGTACCAGTTGAGGCGTTCCTTTCTGAAAATATACGGGGCTAAACTAGGTACCGAGACCCTGGAGTGCGAAAGCACTGGTAAGAGGGCGTACGGCGCGGCTGGAAGCATGCGCGAGAGCACATGTGGACCGCGCCGCAGTGAACATCCTGGTGTTAGTAATAGCATATATGGGTGAGAATCCCATACACCGAAAGCACACGGGTTTCTTCGCAACGCTTGTCAGCGGAGAGTTAGGCGATCCTAAGCGGCGGGCCAATCACCTCGTCGCAAAAGGGAAGCTGGTTAATATTCCAGCCCCTAACGTGTAGGAGTGGCAACACAAGGCAGATTTCTGACGCCTGGGGACAGGTCCGCAAGAAAGTGCAAAGGGCTGTGGAGTCTCGTTATGAGGAGAAGCAGCTAAATGAACTGTTGGACTGATTTCCTGGGCCCGTGAAAAGGGAATCTGCAACGATCACGTTAGTCCGTACCTAGAACCAGTACAGGTGTTGCTGGCTTAAAAGGCCAAGGTGTGTCGGAATAACCATGGTTAGGGAATTCGGCAAAATAGTGGCGTAAGTTTTCGACAAGCCATGTCTGCGCCTGGTAAGCGCAGATGTCACTGACAAGGGAACAACGACTGTTTATCAAAAACACAACTCACCGCAAAGCCGAAAGGCTAAGTACAGTGGGTGACGCCTGCTCACCGCCAGTACGTGAACACCCTTTTCAAGGGGGATAAGCGCTGGCAAAGAGCGGGAGTAACTCTGACTCTCTTGAGGTAGCGTAATACCTCGTCACTTAATAGGTGACTTGCATGAAGGGCGTAACGATTGTTCCACTGTCCCAACCATGGATCCGGTGAACTCACTTCGTGGTGAATATGCCACGATCCTCCAGTGGGAAATGAAGACTCTATGAAGCTTGACTACAACCTGCTGTTGTTGTCCGGTTCGCCATACATAGCGTAAGTGGGAGCGTCGATGCGTGCGCTGCGGCGCACGCGGAGCGACAATGTAACACCACTTTTGGCTTTCCGTACAGCTCACCCGAGAGGGGACAGCTACAGGCGGGTAGTTAGACTGGACGGTTACTTTCGATAGGGAAACGAAAGCGACCAAAGCTCTGCTTAGGCGAGTTGGAAACTCGCCGCTAAGCAAAAAGGCAAATGCAGGGCTGACTGTGCGCTGAAAAGCGTGGCGCGCAGACTCGAAAGAGGGGCTTAACGAACGTTGGTAGCTCTTTTAATGGGGCTCCAAGCTGTCAGACAAGTTACTCTAGAGGTAACCGATTCGTCGCCGGCGAGAGTTCACATCGACCTGGCGCATTGATACAACGTTATGGGCTTGGGTTATCCTGGTGGTGCACAAGCTGCCAAGGGTTGGGCTGTACGCCCATTAAAAACCCACATGAGCTGCGTTCAGTACGTCGCGAGACAGTACGGTAGTATCTACTGGAGGTGTTAGTGCCAGAGGATAAGACCCCCTTAATACGAGAGGAACGGGGGATCGGCGCCACTGGTGTACCTGTTGTGAATGCATTGCAGGGTAGCTACGCGCCAAATGGATAAGTCCTGAAAGCATCTAAGGACGAAGCCAGACCCGAAACGAGGCACTAGGGCGGCCGCAATCGACGGCTTTGATAGGAGGGGTGCGCAAGCAGGGAGCTCACGCGACCTGTGAACATTCCCTTACTAACGCCTTATTTAGCAAGCTCTCTTCTCCGATGAGTTTTTTCATGTTTTGTAACTATTACCGCTTCTTCCTCTCCTTTTTAGTTTTTTCTCCTCCACTGTTCTAGCGGAGCTTTTCAATACTTGATGAAAGTGCACTAAAATGAAATATTATATATCACTTGAGCTGAGCGATTTGCCCAGTGAAATTAAAGGCATACTAAAAAAAGTAAGAGGCGCATACAAAAGTGGTTACAGAGACCCACTTTCCTATCATGTAACTCTGGTTGGCTACAGCGCGGGTAAAAACATCCCCAAAAGAGAATTTATCCAGGCAGTTGAAAACTTGAACCCTATAGAAATAAGGTCAACAAAAATAAAAAGGCAAAAAATTCGCAAATCCACTAATACATACATAATTTACTGTAATGTTCTCAGCACCAAGCCGCTTAAAAGGGCAAATACAATATTTTACAAAGTTGTTAAAAGACATAAGACGAACATAGACAAACGGTGGGAACCAGAAAACTTTAAGCCACATCTGACCTTAATATTTTCACTAGTTGATAAAACCGGGTCAGCATGGGAGATGTTAAGGGATGTAAATGTACATTTTTCAATCAAAACAAATTTTATACGAGTTTACAAAATTTATGCCAATAAGAGCAAACCGATAAAGGTGGCGTACAGCGCCCACATAGATACTTAAGCTGCGGGCAGACACGTATATATCTTAAAATCAGATTTGTTCTTGTCAGGAAGGTAAAAATATGCAAGTTAAAATAAATAAAGTAAAGAGACCAAAATTCATCTCAATGCAAGACGATGTCATCGAGCTATTATTGCGTAGATATCCGCATTTTGTACTGCATGGAGGAATTGTCATAACACATTGTTTAAACGGGAATAGAAATCCAAAAGACATAGACATACTCACCAACATGGATCCCCAAAAATTAAATTTACTCAGAGGGGAAGTCTACTCCATCTTAGAAGGTGCTGGCTATACAATAAAGGGCGAGAGGTACAGTAAAATGAACAAACTACTAATAGACAAAAAATACACGTTGCCAAAAATTTCTGCTACGAAGCCAATTATAGAAAAAACTATTACCCTCCATATAAATTTCAGCAAAAACGGCATTTTTGGTAAAATAGATTTAACGTTCATGACCAAAAAAGTAAAGTGTGTCAAAATGAAGTATATTAGGTCTGACGGATTAGGGTTTTTAGTTTGCACACTACCCTTGGAAGCTCTGCTGAAAGAAAAAATTGATAAATATATTTACCAGTACAAGCGCAACTCTAATAAGATGCAGGATTTGTATGACATAACAATACTGGTAAAAAAATTTAGGAAGCTGCCCCCTTACCTTCGTAAAAGCGTGTCTTCTTTCATAAAAGAAATAAAAGATATGCCACCCAAAAACGAATACAAAATCAGAAAATATCTATCGCACGGAGCGCCTATAAACTTCAAAGAAGCTATACGAATAATCGAAAAAAGCTTACATTAAACTAACTATCTGTACGCGAATATCGAACCTCTCAACCCCTGTTCGCGTATGCCATGCTTTATGGGAAGTGGTTCAAGTATTTTTAAATTGAACCCTGCCCTCTTGAGCTTTCTTACAAGCGTTGTGCAGCCTTTGTGGTATTTTATGAACATTTGTCTGAATTTTTGTAGCGTTTCATTATCTACATTCAGTAAAGCTTCATATTCACATCCTTCACAATCCATTTTTAAAATAGCACCATTCAACCCATAAAGCCTTACTAAATTTCTTAGTGTTGTTACCCTTATATTGATTCTCCCCCCCTCGTCTTTAAGCATATCGCCAAGTCTGTTCGTGTGTGAGTTTTTAACTTTTACTTGGCCCGATTTCCCCCCACACCCCATATTGATGAGTGTTATTTCTTTCCCAAAATTGTTCAATTTTATGTTTTCTTTTGCAAGTCTAAATGTATATGGATACGGCTCTACGGCATATACGTGTTTTGCTCCAGAAGCTGCAAAATAAATTGCGGTATCTCCGACATTGGCGCCTATATCCACAACTGTTTCAGACTCAACATCAAGCGAAGAATAAGTCTTCAATACATAATTTCTTTCTAAAAGCTGCAAAAGATTTTCTAGGTCGCTGTCTGATTTGTATCTAAATTTCAGTATTTTTAGGCCGAGTTTGACCCTAACTAAGTCCTTACCTATGAAAATGCGCGGCTTTATCCCCAAATCGTATTGCCGGCTATACCTTGAAAAATTGGTATTTCTCATATTTGACCAGTGTTGCAATAGTCAATAAAGGGACAATGGTTTTTCCACAAATTTAATGTTTGAAAACAGCTCTATAATGGAGTTAATTGACGAAATCATTTGTGCACGGGATTTACCGCGTAAGTCCCACCTGTATTTCGAATTGTTACAGTCGTCAATGTGCAATACCATGTTAGAAGATACTAACGGATTAAACATCCCCTTTTCACACGTTTTTCCAAAAAACGGGCATTTGTTTATGCATATATCTGGGTTAAAAAAGGCACCGCCTGCAGAGTTCAGTAGAATCACTCGTACGCCATTGACCTCTAACGTACGCTGTAAAGAGCCAAATCCCTCATTTTCTGGGCTATCTAGTATTCTGGCTCCATATTCTACTTTTAGATATTTTAGCACTTCATCAGGTTTAACATACTCCTCCTTCCAGTAGTCCAAAGGCGACAAACTCGAATACTTGCCTATACTATTGTTTATCCCATCCGTTGCTATATACTGATTTTGTAAAAAGAGGTTGAACAATTTTACAGTGAAGCCAAACCTTCTTGCCAAATTAATAATCCCATCAATCTCATTCATATTATGTTTAGTGACAACCATGTTTATCCTAGTCTTTATTTTACGCTTTGAAAGGTTTTCTAGAAGATTTTCAGTTTCAGGATTGAATGTTTTGTAGAACCCGTCTCTCATTTGGTGAGATGCCAGATCTAAAGAAAACTGTATCCCTACATTATCCCTTCTCTGCTCTAAGAAATCCAAGTTCCTCTTTAGATTCTTGCCGTTAGTTATTATAGTAAATGATATTTCATTATGCATATCAAGCAAAAGGCCAATTTTCTCAAACAACCAACTAACTAATGTCGGCTCCCCGCCACTTATTTTAAATTTATTAAATCCCACCTCAATTGCTGATTCAACTATAGATAAAAATTCTTCAGCAGACATGTTTATTCCAATCGTCTTATTCTGCCCAAACGGATAGCAGTAACCGCATTTGTAGTTGCATTCCTTTATTATCGCTATTGAGAAATAAAGTTGGCTCGCTATTTTCTTGACTTCATCTTTTGGGGTGATTTCTGGGCGTTGATTCATTGAAAGCCACCAAAATAACCTAATTATTTGCCATTAGGGAAGTTTAAGGCCGGGCAACTGAGTTCCACCCTATCCCCGCTAAACATCCCCCGGCTCCACCTTAATGTATTTTGGGTGTCAAGAGCCAATGTGCCATCAGGATTTAATACACCAATCCTATTTTCACTCCTGTATATGTGTACTCCACATTTTATTATTGAGCCATTGGGTCTTATCATGTAAGAGTTGGGTTTTGAGGCGTAACAGATATAAGTTGGGTCCCGTGGCGTAATCTTAAAACCTAGACTTTTAGCAAATTCAACAACATTGCTTACACTTTTACTATCTTTAGATATGACTGGCAACGTGGCATCATTTTCTCCGCCAAGTTTCATCAAACCGCGCACGTTAAACTCAAACCGGTCATCATCATCTATCTCAGATTTGAAACGACGCAATAAACGCATCACGCTTTGTTCATTGATATTATTGATATGGAGCCTTACTTTAATTGTAAAATCAAGGTTTGTTCTGTGTGCAGCGATTAAGTTCCCTAATATTGTATCAAATGATGGTTTTTCATCACGTCTTAATCTAAGTTTATTATGCTCTTCCTGTTCTCCATCGAACGATATCTGGTATGTGCGAACACCAACGTTCACAAGTGTCGTAAACTTATCTATAGTTAAATTGTAGCCATTTGTCGTCATCTCACTGTAAATCCTCAAAGAGCTGGGTTTTAGCGCATTTATATGTCTCATTACCTCAACTACCTGATTGTAGGCAAGTAACGGCTCTCCGCCATACCACATCACATTCAAATCAGATAGATCATTTATCCTGTTGCTTATCAGATTTTTCACGCCCTCAATAACAGAAGGCTTTATCATGCCTAGCTCAAATTTTTCAAAACAGTACACACATTTAAAATCGCATTTTTCGGTTGGAAGTATAGTCAGAGTCAATTGCCTGTTGAAGGAGTTACATACATCCTTTATTGTACCATCAGGTGCACCGTTGTTATCCTTTTGGAGGGTCGCTTTCATTCCCTCTGTGGCTTCCTTTGTGCTAACGCTGGAAGAACTAAAAACCAATCTGCCAAACTTATCAAAAGAGAGTGCCTCATAAATCTCGTGCGTTTGCTTACCTGTCTCCATTAAACCCCAACTCTTTCATACGCGCTGCTTCAAATATATAAATCTTTTCTACACATTCGCATTGACTAATAAATAAACTAGATCAGGCCTACTGTTTTAATTCCCTCCTGTACCCTTCTACTTCTCGCTGTTGCTCTTCTCCAGGAACTTCCTGCCTATTTCTGCCCTGTTCACTATGCTGTTGCCGAGCATCTCGAGCTTGCGCACGCCACCTGTGAACATTCCCTTACTAACGCCTTATTTAGCAAGCTCTCTTCTCCCATCTTTTTGTTTGATTTCAATAGCGGAGCCTCTCCGCCATTGTTGCAAAATATGGTGCCTGCGGGCCGGAAAAGCCGCGCTCAAGTGGATTTCGCAGAAACCGTAGCGACTTTTGATACAAGCCCGGTGTACGGGCCGCTATTGTACTCTATGTAGAGGTTACCTGTAAACGGCGTGCCTATGGCGTTGCTCGCCAGCGGGCACTTGAATGTGAGCGCCATCTGCTGCCCATCGTACAGCACCACGCTGTTGATTGGAGCGAATGCGCTGGGCATTCCGGTGTTGCTGCAGGCCAGTCCGGTGAGTGTTATATTGGCTCCTATCTGTCCCAACGCGACATTGAGATTTCCTGCTGTGCTGAGCTGAGGGTTCGTGCAGAGATACCCCACCTGTGGTATGCACTCCTGCGCCGAAGAAGCAGTGTTTCCGTTGAACACCCCAAGATATACTAATGCGGCAAGCACCACCGTCATGATAACCAGGGCCCATCCGTAGGCCGTCATGTATTCAAGGGGATTCTGCGCCGTGGCTTTTGGACCTGTATGCATGTGATGCGCCCGAGCAGTGTAGTTTATAACTCCATCATGCCGGCCCTGCCGACATTGCGCAGTTAACTATGCTAGACCGCATAAAAAGAATAAATATATTCCTTTTGTGCCCCGGCTAAAGGCTCATGCCATTGCCTGCTTACGCGCCGCCCTCCTTCTTCTCGGTGTCGCGCTTCTCCAGGAACCGTTTGCCTATTTCTGCCCTGTTCATAAGGCTCTTGTTCATTGCATCTATCTCATCCGGCTTGAGCACGCGTTCAAGTATGAACCTAGAGTACGCAGCCGAGAGCTGCGACATGTCCATAAGCATGTTCTGCAGCTCGCCTATCCTGAAGCTCATGTCCTTGGTGGGCTTGATTATCTCTATGCCTGCAGGCGCGTAGTTGAACGCGATGTTTATTATAGACATGAAGTTCTCGAACAGGACCGTGACCATGGCGCTCGTGGTGTAGACGTCCTTCTGCTGCAGCGGCTCCTCTATTGCGCCGTAGCAGTATACAACACCCTTTTCCTTCATAAGGCGGTTGTTGATAAGATCGGTCATTAGTGGCTGGAGCTGCTCCTTGTCCTTGTGCTGCATGTCGAAGTAAAACTTGACCAGCACGCCCCCTCTCGCGACCTTCTCCTCGGTTACCCTGTCTACATCAGATTTCGCCATCGTATTGCCCGCTCACTTGTTGCCCTCTATCCATCTCTTAAGCACTTCCTTCGGCACGGCTCCAACGCTCTGTGCCTTCAGATTGCCCCTCTCGAAGAGCAGCGTGGTAGGTATACTCATTATGCCGTACTTGTTGGCCAGCTCCGGGTTCTCGTCCGCATCTATCTTCACGAACTTTATCTTTCCCTCGTAGTCCTTCGCCACGTCCTCTACGACCGGCGAGTATATCCTGCACGGGCCGCACCACACCGCCCACACATCTGCCACTACTGGCACGCTCGACTTAAGTACCTCAGCTTCGAAAGTCTTCTCGGTGACGTCTATTACGCTCATTATTGCTCACCTAAAATTTGCATATTTTTAGGGCATCTAGAATATTTAAACCTTGCGTGCCAGGAACGCACCTCTTCCGCTAATTATGCGCCTGCATCAGGTTTAAATTCGTTAAACCGCACAATAAGCCTGTGATGAAAAGAGAGTCAGCTGAGCTAAGGCTATGATGTGGATCTTGAGTGCTGAAAATTGGGCGAGCGCATGGCGATATCGAAGGGCGACGTGAAGAAATTCGTTAAAGAACGCTTCAACGTCATGATAGAGGATGAGGCCGCAGAGGAGATGGTCAGCATGCTGGAGAGCAAGGCGGACGAGATAGCCAGGTTTGCAGTGGAGCACGCGAAGAGGGGCAGCAAGGCAGTCTGCGCGGAGGACATAGACGCCTACAAGCTTGAGCACGGGAATTGAATGGAAGCAGCAATATCCGAGAGCCCCCGCCACTCGATACGCCTTGACTATGCGGAGCGCACGCGCACCACAATGCTATGGGAGCCAATAGGCAGGGAGCACGCGCTCGAGACTGTGTTCGACGAGCGCGGCGCCATACTAGACCAGAAGCTGGTCAAGCTCAACGGGCACACGCTGCACGACCTTGTATCGGATTTTATTGAGAGCGCGGGAATCGAGCCCAAGGAGAGCGTGTATGAGGAGGTGCGCATAGGCGCCAGGTGCCCCAGCTGCGGCTCAGTGGGGCTCAGGCGTGCCGTGCAATCAGCAGCAAGCCCAGCCAGCGTGCCTGTAATGCCTCTCTATACCTGCCAGAACTGCGGTGCAAAGAGCTACCACCTGACCGATTCCTACCTCAGAGAGCTCGTCAGCCACAACAAGGGGCTTTTCGAGCCCAAGGAGCTCGAGGAACTCAATACGGACGAGGAAAGGTTTATAAAAGAGATTAGAGAGTATATAGCGCGCGTGTTTGCGTCGAAGAAAATTCTGAGCATAAAGCTGTGAAACTGATGATACTATGGCCACCCTTTTGTCCGACCTGTACGGAAAGCAGATAATCACGACGACCGGCAACAAGCTCGGCCTGGTTGAGGATGTGATACTTGACTTCGAGTCCGGCGTAGTGTCCAACCTGCTCCTCACGAAAATCGACAACCTTGTCAAGTCCCAGAATACGGCATTGGAGCTCAGGAAGAACAGCGTCTCCTACGATCGTGTCAAGAACGTCTCTGAGACCATAATCGTAGGTACACAGAAGTAGTCTGCATCGTCTTTTGCATGTGTCGCTCAGTCAGTAGGGACTTCTCTCGGCACGTTGGGCCTCTTCTTCACCAGTATACGCCCGCCGCAGTAGGTGCACCTTGTGAAGCCCTCCAGATCCTTTATCTCCTTCCCGCAACTCGCACACACATAAACCATAAAAGCACCAGCGTTGATTACGCACCCGAAATATAAATGTTTATCTGTTCTTCTTAAGCCACTTTGCGAACTCGGTATGCAGGGCCGACTTGCTCGTGTCTATCACACGTATCTTGAGCGTCGAGGAGTTGTAGTGCTCGTCGTTAAGATCCATAACCGGCGAGTAGTCCTTCATCTCGCAGAAGTGCACCTCCATCCAATGGATTACGCCGTTCATGTAATCGTCTATGACCCTCTTAGACATAGGGACTGAGGAGAAGCTGAAGAGTATGCCGTTGCACCAATATAGCGGCATTGTGCCTGCAGGCGTTACGCGCTCCCTGAGCAGGTCGTCGACCTGCACCTTGACGGCCTCATGCACCACAAGCTCCTGTATCGGCGCGTATGTTATCTTCACCATAAAACCACATTTTTTAATCGTACTCAGTGCTGTGCATTCAGGCTCTCTATCTGCCGCCTGGCCATCTCGCCAGCGGGCGTCGTCATGGTGTACGCACCGCCAGCGTATATCTTGCCGCAGTGGGTGCACTTCCATATGCTTGTGCTTATCCTCCTTACACTCATGCGCCCGCATGCCTCGCACTTGTAGCGCGCAGTCTTCTGCCTCCTCACAGCATCGGCCCTCTTCCTTATCCGTGCTCCGTATCTAACGCTTGCGTTGACCATGCAATCACCTGATGCTCTCCTCTATGCGCTTCCTGAGCTCGGCGTGCTTCTTGAACGACTCTTGTATGAGCCCATTTATCTCTTCTGCGCTGAATCCGCCGCTGAGCCCTTTCTGCATCGCCCGTATTATCTTGCCGTCAGTCTCGATTGTTAGCCTGCCATCGGCAGCGCTCTCCTCCGCGCCAGTCATGTCCAGCGCCACTTTGTTGTCTATCTTGCCGAACGTGGTAGATGTGACTATGCTGTTTATCTTTGCGGGCTTCTCGCGCTTCGTGTAGTCCGCTGCCCCATCCTTGTAACCGGGCATCTTCGCGCTCGCGAGCGCGGCCATCGCTGCCAGCTCGCAGGCGTCGAAGAGGTTTCCATCATAGTTGAGAATGTAAAGGTCCACATAGGCGCTCCACGCCTTGCCCTCTTCTATGAACATGCCCTCCAGGTCGAGGCAGTTGCCTGCGCGTATGCCCCTGTCGACAACCCTGGCCAGCTCTATCGAGGCCGGGCTCGGGGGTCCAGTCTCGTAATCTGCATTGGCAAGCGGCAGCAGCTCCGCAGACATCACGAGGTTGCCCTGGTTTGGTGTATCGGGCTTCGGTTCTTCGACCACCATCTTGACTCCAGCAAGCACTCGGGTGTTGCCGAGATCGACCTGCGCAGAGCCCTCCGCGTGGTCTATGATGCCCGTCTTTATCGATATGTTCCTAAAGTCAAGCATGCCCCTCGAATCCTCTCGCTGGCCCTTTGCCAGCAGCTCCTTGACGTATCCTACTCTAACTATATCAAGCGCGCTCATTGGCTCACCTTGGTCTCGTAGACACGCTTCAGCGCATCCCGCTGCAGCGCGCTTATCGTCTTGCCCGCACCTATCGCCATCTTAACCGCTTCGTCAAACTGCTCTATTGTTAACCCTCCGTCCATCTGGAGCAACAGCAATTCGTTGTTCCTCGGTGCTATGGCCATCGGCATGTCCGCATCGGAATAGTTGTCCTCGATCATGTCAAAGTCAAGCGTTACATGGTCGCCGATCCGGCCCGCGCTAACCGCATAGACGAGGTCCTTCATCTTTATTCCAGCGTTGGCGAGCGCTACTGAGGCCGCAGTAAGCCCTGCAGCCCGCGTGCCACCGTCGCCCTGCAGTATCTCTATGAAGATGTCGATCTCGCTGCCCGGGAAATCGCTGGTTATGACTACGTTCTCGAAGACCTCTCTTATTACCTTCGAAATCTCTGTTGCGCGCCTGTTCGGGCCCGTCCTGTTGTGCTCTCCAAGCGACGAGAATGGCGCCATCTGGTACCTGCACTTAATTATCGCCTTGCCCGGATCTGCCAGATGCTTCGGCGTTGCCTCCCTCGGCCCGTACACAGCCGCAAGTATCTTGTTGTTGCCCCATTCCAGGTATGCGGAGCCGTCTGCGTTCTTGAGTACTCCTGCCTCTATCTTTATGGGCCTGAGCTCGCCGAAGTCCCTGCCGTCGAGCCTCTTGCCATTCACTATCAGTTCCGGTTTGTTCAAAGATGATCCCATCAAATCACGTTCTCGACTCGTTTCCATTAATTTTTTCGAGCATGCTCTTTATCCTTTCGGTAAGCCCTGAGGTGTGCGCCTCGCGTTCCACTGTCAGTACCGCGGCCGTTGCTGCTGCGACATTGCTCCCGCGCATCCATACCAGGCCGTTCCTGCCGACTATTATGTTGCATCCTGTAAGCTCTATAATCTGCGTAATCATCGTGTTGGCCTTCCCAATAAGCCTGGGCACCCTCACCGCCTTTATCTGCATGAGCGAGCCCGCCCTCAATAGCTTGGGCCTCTCGAGCACGGCAAGCCTTTTGTGCTCGACGTCGCGTATCTCGGCCTCTATCACGTCGCCAACTGCGAACCTAGCGTTGTCGTACTTGTCCTGTATAAGCAAGCCATCTACAGCCTCAGTCAGCGAGATGCCGTACACGCCGTTCCTGCCGACACGTTCCACTATACCGACAACCACGTCGCCTGGCCTGGGCTTCCATCTACCTTCAAGCTGTATGACCTCGTTGTGTGCGCTGTCATACAAGCCGACCACCTCGGAGCGCGTCTTAGCTCCGTCGAAGTATGTGTTTTCAGCCGAAATGCGCTGATCTGATATCGCTGTGCCCGGAAGCACTATCTCTCTCATTTTAATCGCTCAAACTATTTTCACTGCCGCCCTGCCCTGCGTCGCGTTGTTGATCCGCTGGTAGAAGTCGTTCTGGAGCCCGGCCGGAAACTCCACGGTCGCCTGCAGCGAGCCGTCGCCCAACCACTGTTCAGACTTCAACCCAAACTGCTTGAGTATGCTGTAGCACCTGTTAGATACGTCAGCAGGTATCGTTACCTCTATCTTCACTACAGCGAACTTTATCGGCACCAGCATGTTTATCTTCTTCACCACGTCGTCTATCTGTTCGGTCGCATTCTTGAAAGGGTCTATCGACACCCTGGCCTCGCGCATGGCGTTCTCGATCCTGAGCGCTGGCATTGGTGCATTTGTTCTTGGGTCTATTGCATTCCTGGCAATGGTCTCTACTATCTGCTTGCGCTTCTCCTCAGCCAGCCTGTTTCGTTGCTCGGTTGTTACCGGCACATCGCCCTTCTTGAGTATGTGGTCAACAACCGCAGCGAGGTCTGTGGTTCCAAACACCTTCTTTATCTTCTCCTCGCTCTGGCGCTCGCCCTTCCTTGCATCCTTGAAAATCTCCTCTGCCTCGAGCACGCTCATCGGATCCTTGCGCTTCCCTGTTATGTACTCGTACGCAAGGTCCGAATTGACCAGGATCTCGAAATCGTCCTTGTTGGCGGAAAACTTTGCAATTACAGTTTTAGATGGCATTGAATCACACCGCGCCACGGCGCAGGCGTGCAGCGCCTTAGAGATAGTTGGTTATCTCCTTCGGCGAGAAGCTGGAATATCCCTTTTCCTTGGTTATGACTGATATGTCGACATTGTCTGGCGCGAGCTTCTTCTCGTTGATCTTCTTTATGATGCCCACTCCAAGGGCCACAGCATCGCTTACACTCATGTCATCCTTGAACTCCTTGGCCAGCGTTTCCTCTGCTACGCGCTTTCCTGAACCTATGGCATCAGCTTTGTAGCCGGAGAACGATGCTCCCGGCTCCACCTCGTAGAGGCGCTTTTCTGTGTCTACGCCGCCGATGAGCAGCGATATCGCGTACGGCCTCAGGCCTCCGTACTGCGTGGCCATCTGCATCTCCTCGGATATCTCCCTGGCCACGGCCTCTACCGATTCAGTCTCGTCGTACACCATCCTGTGCATCTGGGTCTTGTTACGCATAAGGTTGACGACATGCAGACCATCAGACACAAGCCCGCTGTATGTCGCACCTATAAACGAGTCAACCTTGAATATTTTCTGTACAGTGCTTGGTATTATGAGCGGCTCTGTGATGTTCTTGTGGGCCACGAAAACTATGCCCGTGTCGGCCACTATGCCTATCGAGGTAGCGCCCCTGCGCACAGCCTCTTTGGCGTACTCTACCTGGAAGAGCCTCCCTTCCGGGCTGAACATTACTCCCCTGTCATAAGCCTGTATATTAGGATACATTTTTCCACCAGTTGAACGTCAGACAGCTGCCAGTACGCCCGCGAGCGGGCAGTGCACACTTATGCGGGGTGCAAACACCTGCAGCAAAAGCACGACCTTCTATTGCGATAATTATTCGAATAGAACATTTTTAATGCTTATTATTGCTGTCCGGCCGTACTCTGTCCCACCGTGCGCCCGAGGGTCTTGGCGTAGTCCCTAAGCGCCCTTAGCGTGCCGGAGCTTTTCAGGGTGTAGAAGGCCACCTCGCTTCCTGCAACGCTCTTCACCATTGCGAGCGCAGCTATCACGCTGGGCGTGCCCTCGAGGCTCGCCCTGAGTATGAACATCTCGCTGCTGATGAACCCTATGACGTGCGGGTTAATGCGGTGGTAGCCCAGCTGGCCAGTGCAGTCCATCAGGCTTATGTAGAGCCTCTTCTTGAACTCGTCTAGGTCGCCGCGCACGGGTGTGCTGGCCTCAACTAGCAGATAGCGCCTCTTCTCACGCATCATTGCTACCACCCAGCTCACGGTTTATTGCGCTAATTGCACTGCGCGCCTGATCCTCGCTCGCGCCTATGAGCTTTGCCAGCTCCACGAGCTGCATATACGAGCACATCTGCAGCCTCGATGCCGCGAGGCTCACAAATCCCACACGCACCCCCGCCTTGGTTGCTTCCTTAAGCATATCATGCATGAAATACATGGTCCTTGTGCGCTTGAGCCCGAAGAGCTCTGTGACCGCGCTCATTGGGAAGAGAAGTATAGTGCCATGGTCGCGCATCGCTGCGAGCAGCTTCTTGTCGGCATCGTTGCGCTCTACCACTAGTGCTTTCGCGCCGCCCCGTATCATGTTGGCCAGCCAGCCCATGTCTCTGCCTACTGCAATGAACCTGCTTCCCTTTGGCCGCAAGCCGTCGCCCTGTATTGCCATCTCTACGTCCCTGCCAGCCTTGAAGATTTTCGTGAAGCCGAGCCTCTCGCTGAAGTAAGGCTCGTAATCGCACGTCGCCCTGACGAGGTCGTAATAATCCAAGCTCACACACCCGCGTCCTCGCCGGTCGTGGCGGGCTCATCAGACTTGCGCTGCTCGCCCACGCTGAATAAATCTTTCTCGAGAACCGCCCTGGTCTTCTTGCTGGGATAGAGCAGCTTTATGAGCTTCGTGTGGCCGCGTATGCCCTTGCCAGAATCGAACGAGACTATGAGACCCTGCATCTCAAGCTCCGCTATGTAGTTCCTGTACCAGCGCTCGCTCTTGGGCGCCTTGTGCAAGCCCTCCGCTATGGACTTGTAGCGGTTATAGACCTCGCCGCTGAAGAGATAGGTGTCTACGCCGTCGGTAAGTTTTTTGTAGGAGCCGCCGCTCTCCGCCAGCATCACAATAGAATAGAGCACGAGCTTCTGGTGCTCAGGGAGCGATACTATGAGATCGTAGACCACGTCGTTCTCAGCGGTCTTTACCGCGTGCTCTGCATCATCCATGCTTACCTTGTCGCTTGCGTTCTCTTCTGCCAGCTCGCCCGCCTTTGAGAGCACCTTAAGCGAGAACCTAGCATCGCCGCCCTCCTTGGCTGCAGCCGCAGCTATGTAATGGAGTATCTCATCGCTTACAATGTTGGGCTTGAAACCATCCTTCGCGCGCTCCTTTATTATCGCATAAATCTCGTTCGAATAGTAAGGCGAGAACACCAGCTCTGATTCGTAGAGCGTCGACAGGCTCCTCGGGTCAAGCTCCTCCTTGAAGGACACCTTGTTGGACACGCCTATCAATGTAACGCCACCGGCGCGTATGTCGCTGTTTATTCTTGTTAAAGTGTAAACCAGGTCGTCCAGATCTTTAACCACATCTATCTCATCGAGCGCCACCACGAGTATCTTGCTGTCCTCCTCTATCCAGTTAGCCAGCTTCTCGTACAGGTCTACGGTGCCGTAGCCGCGCTTCGCGTACGTTGGCATGTGGTCGCTTATTATCTTGTTGAGCACCCTGAAGCGGGTGTTGTAGACCCTGCAGTTGACATAAGAGATGCGTGCGTGCGTGTTCGGTATCCCATTGACCTCGTTTATCACGTACTTTGTGCACGTCGTTTTGCCCGTGCCAGTGCGCCCATACACAAATAAGTTGCGCCCGCGCTCCCCCTTCAGCGACGGGGCGAGAGCTCTTTCTATGAAATTGATCTCCTTCTCCCTGAAAACAAGCTTTTGCGGAGTGAAATGCGGCGATAGTACCTCCCTATTGGCGAATATTTTGGACTCGACGAGGAGATCATTAAGCGTCTGCATGCAACCCCCTGCATTTACATTTGCCTACCGCTGAATTGTGGCGTCACACATGCACCATATTTGTGCGCTGTTTTCATGACGACCATGTCTATTGTGCCATTCCTATTTATCTATGTTGCGGTGGGCGCGTGCACCGTCCCTAAACTGCATGGGATTTTGCGCCCACAAATACAAGTAATGCGCAGAGGCGTGCGAGGCCCAGCCTCATATCAGCTTGCGGTCCTTGAGCCGCCCGACGTCCATCAGGCTGTACTTCCAAACAATGTCGCCGCGCTCGTTGCTCTGGACTACCCAAGGCATGACTATGACAACATCGTTTGCCCTGATCCAGAAGCGCCTCTTCAGCCTCCCTGGAATAGAGCAGACACGCTCGTTGCCGTCGCTGCACTGCACTACAAACTTCGATGCACCAGATATCCGTATCACCTTGCCGAGTACCTGGCCGTTTTCCGGCAGCCTGAGCTCGTGCACCGGCTCCTCAGCTCTTGGCCTTCTCCTGTAGTAAGACATTACAACACCATCTCAATAGTTCTTTACAGCGTAGCGCGCACCACACGCCTCGCACACCAGGTAGAACATGCCGCGGCCCGCTCCTTCGAGATGCGTGTCCGGCTTGTGGCACTCCCTACATATTACGTACACCTCGAAGTAGCGTTTAATGCGCGCATTCAGGTCTTCAGTGCTGAATCTGCCGTTCAGCACCAGCCTCTGCTCCTCTATGCCCACAGGCACTCCTAGCTCCTTGCTCAGGTACCTGCTTATGTCGCTCACGTTCCTGCGGGCCTTGTCAGCTATTGCTGATATGTTCCTTATCACAGTCTTGGCTCCCTGCACTATGGAGTCCACAGACGGTATCACGAAGTCGGAATGCTCGGCAGCGAGGCTGGGCAGCTTTGAGAAGGCCCTGTCTAAAAGTGCGCTGTACTCATTGTCATTCAATCAGAACACCGACGTGCGCGAAGGCCGCGCAATGATATTACTAATGGCAACGAACCTATTTAAAGCGTTCCTGCGCTATACTAGCCGTGGCAGATAGGCCGGGAAGCTAAGGGTTTCCCATTCGCAAATCCCTTTCAGGCGGGCCAGTGCCGGCTACGTGCCGGAATGCCATTTGAGGCCTGCACCGAGGCGTTGAGGTCTTGCCCTGGATGATGGCCCAATATGTGAACCAGGCCAGGCCGGAAGGAGCAACCTTAAGCATATTCAGGCTATGCTTCTAGGATACAGGGCTGAGTCGGGATGCAATCAACCCCAATTGGCGTTAAGGTGCAAGGCCGGCCTCTGCCACACGATAGCGCTAAAAAGCGTTGTATGGCAAGTTAGCAAATGTTCATGGAACAGGAAACGTGCCGGGGTCGCCTAGAGGTAGGGCGGCAGCCTGCTAAGCTGTTTGGCTGAAAGGCCTCCGTGGGTCCGATTCCCACCCCCGGCGTTCCATTCCACTTGATTGGTGTGGTTTTGTGTTATTTGTAGGGATAGACCTTGCGTGGTCGGCAAAGAACAACACCGGCCTGGCCGTAATCGAGGGTGACGAGAGGGGCGCAAAGCTTGCCGGCGCAGGCATAACCATTTCGGACGACTCTATACTCGACTATGTTAGGAAGAATGTCGGCAGCGCGGCCGCGCTGGTTGCCATAGATGCGCCACTCGTAGTGCCCAACAAGGCCGGAAGGAGACCAGCAGATACGCTGGTCAGCGAGCTTTTCAGGAAGTATGACGCAGGCGCGTACCCAGCCAACAGGACGCGCCTCGGTGCATGGTGCAATGGCAAGGTACGCGGCGAGGAGCTTGTCGTGAAGTTTGAGAGGGCAGGCTTCTCGCACAGCCCCTACATAAAACGGTTCGAGCACTCCAGGAAGGCGTTCGAGGTATATCCGCACCCGGCAATGGTCGCGGTCTTCGAGCTTAACCACATACTCAGATACAAATCTAAGCCGGGCAGGGAGAGCGGCTTCAGGGTCAGGGAGTTCGCAAAGTACGAGCAACTGCTGAAGGGTCTCTCGAAGGCTAATCCGAGATTTGATGTCGGAAAGGGCCTGCTGCTTGGCAAGAAGCTGTCCGGCCTCAGCACTAGTGAGATGAAACGCCACGAGGACATGCTCGATGCGGTGTTCTGCGCATATACTGCATACTACTGCTGGGCCCGTCCCGAAAAATGCGCTGTGCTTGGCAGCATGAAAGGCGGATATATACTCACGCCTGTGCTAGATTCTATGCACGGTACGCAGACTACGCTCTGACACTTTTTTACAAAAGGTAAATTATTGCTGCGCGCCTGCTTAAAAGAGTTGGCATACCACATGCCGCAGATATCTATGTACGTGAACGACAAGCCAATAGCGGCAGATGACGGCAGGCGTATATGCCCCGAGTGCGGCCGCGAAATGATAGTTGTGGATGGCCAGCAATCATGCGGCTGTGGTTCAGATGAATCTGCAGCGTGCGGCTGCGGCGGAGCGTGCGGCTGTGGCCACTGAGTTCACTTAACGCTTACCGCAGCATTGACCAGCGAGTCTTTGCAGCTGCAGGAGCGCTTCTCCGGCAGTGTCTTAATTATCTCAGTAATCAGCGCCCTCGTCTTTCCGACGTTGGCGCTCATCCTTGCATTCACAACGTCTAACGTGACCGGCTCTATGCTCCGGTTCTCATCCACTCCCGAATCGTAGTCGGTTATTACTGTTATGCCCAGGAAGCACATGCCGCGCTCCTTTGCCAGCGCAATCTCAGGATACTGCGTCATGTTGACTATGTCGCCGCCTATGCTCCTGAAAAACCTCGATTCGGCTTTTGTCGAGAACCTTGGTCCGCTGACCACTATCACTGTGCCAGTATTGTGGTACTTTACGTTCGTAGTGTCACCGGCCGCTACAGCTATCTGCCGCATCTCGTCGCAATATGGTTCGGCAGTGCTCACATGCGTCACCGGCTCTGGCTCCCCGTCGAAGAATGTGTCCTCGCGGCCATGGCTGAAATTGATGAACTGGTCAGGAAATACGAAATCGCCAGGCATGAGGTTTGCGCGCAGAGAGCCAACAGCAGAAGTAGATATTATGCGCTCTACTCCGAGCTGGCTCATGGCGTCGATGTTCGCCCTGTAGGGCACCTTGTGCGGCGGTATTGTGTGCTTGCTGCCGTGCCTCGGCAGGAACGCCACCATTCTACCCGCAAGCTCTCCTATAGTTATGCTGTCGCTCGGCTTGCCGTACTTGGTTTCGACATCTATAGCCTTGCCGTCGCTCAGCAGCGAATACAGGCCTGAGCCTCCGATCACGCCTATCTCGGCTTTCTGTTTCGTCATGCTAATGCCTCAGTACCAGCCGCGCACCTTCATCGCGCTTGCAACTCTGCCTATCGCTATTATGTAAGCCGCAGTCCTTGGCGTTATCTTGCTGCCCTTGGCCTCGTATTCCTTCTTTACGGCCATTGTGTCAGCGAATGACTTAGTTATTATCTTGTCGAGCTTCTGGTAGACCTCATCCGCGCTCCAGTAGTATCCACCTATGTTCTGCACCCACTCGAAGTACGAGCCTATGACGCCGCCGCTGTTGACAAGGAAGTCGGGCAGGTCCAGCACTCCCTTCTCGTGGAGTATCGCATCTGCGTCGGGCGTGACTGGGCCGTTCGCCAGTTCGAGGACAAGCTTGGCCTTTATCTTGTCCGCGTTGCTCCCGGTTATCTGGTTTTCTATTGCTGCGGGTATGAGTATGTCGACGTCGCTCTCCAGCAGTTGCTCATTGGTCATCTCTGTGCCGCCCTCGTAGCCCTGCACGCTGCCGCTCTCCTTCTTCGCCTTTTCGAGCTTTGCCAGGTCGAGCCCGTTAGCATCGTAAACCGCGCCCTTAGAGTCGCTTATAGCGACCACTTTCGAGCCGAAGAGCTTCTTCGACAAAGTGTACGCGAACATGCCGGCGTTGCCGAATCCCTGGACGGCTATTTTTGCATTCCTGAGGTCTATGCCAAGGCCCTTCGCGGCCTCGCGCATCACGTACATGCCTCCCATTGCCGTGGAGTCGTTCCTGCCTTCCGAGCCCCACACCTCAAGGGGCTTGCCCGTTATTGTTCCGAAGGCGTTATGCCTTACTATGTTGCTGTACTCATCCATCATCCAGGCCATAATCTGTGGCGTCGTATAGACGTCAGGTGCAGGTATGTCGACCTGCGGGCCTATAAACGTGCCAATCGCGCGTATGTAGCCTCGCGAGAGCGCCTCGATCTCGCGCTCGCTCATGCTCTTCGTGTCGCATATTATCCCGCCCTTCGCACCCCCATATGGTATGTTGGCCAGGCTTGTCTTCCACGTCATCCAGGCCGCCAGCGCCTTGACCGTATCGAGGCTCTCCTGCGGGTGGAACCTTATGCCGCCCTTAACCGGACCCCTGGCATCGTTGTACTGCACCCTGAACCCTGTGAACACTTTGGTCTCGCCGCTGTCCATCCGCACAGGTATGTTTATCACAAGCGTGCGCATCGGCTCCCTGAGTATCGCATGGGCCTGCTTGTCCAGGTTCATGACCTCAGCAGCCTCATCAAGCTGCTGCTGCGCTATCTTGAAAGGATTCAAATCCTCAGCCATAGAATCACAGCAATATTGTGCAGCTTAAAGCTTTAAACATAATGCAGAAAAATTACCATAAGCGTATCAAAGCGAGCCCGTCTAACAGCATGGCTGAAATGGAACAGCCCGTTTGCTGGGGTTAATGGCTGCAAAGCGATGCTGTGCAGCATGCAAGCCCATAAAGCCGCGCAATGGCGTGGCTGTTTATCTCTGTCCGTATCTCGCGTAGAAGGCCAGATAGTTGCTCATCACCATGTCTGACGCAGAGGGCTTCATTTTGTGTATTATGGAGAGCATGTCCTCCATGCGTATCTTCTCTTCTGCCCCGCTATCCATGGCCCTCTCCATCACTAGCGTCTTTGCCTCCCTGCACGCGCTCGCTATGTCTGCACCGGTAAATCCTTTGGTCTCGTCTCCGAGCTTCGCATAGACTACGCTCTTCTCTACCGGCACCTTCCTAAGATAGGCCCTGAAGAGAGCCGCTCTGTGCGCTGAATCTGGCGGCCTGACGAATATGAGCTTGTCGAACCTGCCTGGCCTTAGTATTGCCGGGTCGAGCGCCTCGGGCTTGTTGGTGGCGCCAACCACAACCACGTCGACATTTTTCCTTATGCCATCCATCTCCTGCAGGAACTCGCCGGTCACCTGCGCGGCGTACTCGTTCATGGCGCTTCTGTTCATCACAATGTCATCGATCTCGTCTATGAATATTATCGAGGGCTTGTTCTCCTGAGCCCTGTAGAATATGTCCTTTATCGTAGCCCCTGCCCTCTCCATGCCGCCCTGCTGCAGCGTAGCTCCGTCTATCTCGAGCATGGTTATGCCGCGCAGCTCGTGGGTTATGGCCCTCATCAGCATCGTCTTGCCCGTGCCCGGCGGCCCGAAGAGAAGTATGCCATTTATGTTCTTTATGTCGTATTTGGCGATGAGGTCGGGGTGCATCAGCGGCAGCTGCACAGCCTCGACTATGGCTTTTTTTGCATCCTCGAGGCCTATCACGTCGTCGAACGATATACCCTCACTCTCGTTGGTTCCAGTAGAAGTAACACCGCGCGACCTGTCGAAGTCGAGCTTGAACCTGTTGTAATCATCTACCTGCGCCAGTGAGGTCGAGGCTTTTGTTGTGCGTATTGCATCCTCGAGGTCGTCCATGCCTATCTCTATTATCCTGTGCTCCTCCGCGGCTCTCTGCGCCACCTGCTGCGCCACATTCTGGCACACGCCGCGTATGTCCGCGCCGGAATACCTTTCGGTCATCTGTGCTAGCTTGCCTATATCTACATCGCCCGCAATCGGCAGCTTCGAAAGGTATATATTGAATATGGCCTTCCTGCCCTTTTCGTCTGGCAGGTGCATGTATATGACCCTGTCGAACCTGCCGGGCCTGAGGACCGCAGCGTCTAGCGCATTGGGTATGTTGGTCGCGCCAACAATGAGTACGCGCTCCAGTTTCTGGAAGCCGTCCATCTCCTGCAGGAATTGCGAGAGCAGGTGCCTGTGCACGTCGTCGGTTTCGGCCAGCCTGCTCGAGCATATGCTGTCTATCTCGTCTATGAAGAGCACGCAGGGTGTGTTCTTCTTCGCGGTGTCGAATATGCCCGCAAGCATCTTCTCGCTCTCTCCGGGATACGCGGATATCAGATTTGCGGACTTAACGTAGTAGAAATTCGCGTGTATCTCATTGGCGAGCGCGCGCATCATCATGGTCTTGCCCGTGCCCGGCGGCCCGAAGAACACTATGCCCTTCACTGGGTTGACATTGTAGGCGCGCGACACACCCCTCTGCTCTATGGGCCCTATCACTGCCTCCTTGAGCTCCTTCTTCACGCGATCGTAGTTACCAACGTCGTCGAATGTCTCTGTAACATTGCCCTGCTCAAGGTCCTCGAACGCCTCGCCGAACTTCATCCTTACGTCCTGCTTCCTGACGTCAAGGGCCTTGACTATATGGATGTTGTAGAGCTCCATGAACGCAATAGCCACTGGCGCGAGCACGAAGCTCGCGAACGGTATTGCATAGATTATTGCCTGCCCGGAGTATAGCGACACGCCGACCGCGGTCAGCGGATATGCAAGGCCTATGAATGATGCTTTTGTGCCCTTGAACTTCGACCTGCTTGTCACGACTGCCAAGTCAATGCCGAATGCCATCGCAATTGCTACAGCTAGCTGGAGCAGGTAGAACATGCTGTTAGCGAGTGCGCTTATAAAACCGATGAACGTGTAGTCCATACCGTCTATTATCGCATTGCTTTTGAACAGGTCGTATGCGATTACGCTTTTCGGTACAAAGTTCTGCACCGTGAGGCGCGGAAGCTGCGGCGTCATGTACGGAAGCGACGGGTTGCCAATCAGGCTGGAGTGCGCTGCGGCCGCATTGTAAATAACGAAGGCATAGTTCTGCACGCCCATCACGCCCGAGAGCGTGGCTATGCCTATAAATGCAATTGCGTAGACGGCTGCCGCGCGCTTGAACCCTATCACCAGCGGTACCACTATGAGTAATGGTATGAAAAGCGTGTAGCCCGCAGGCGAGAATGCGAGCGCCACCAGCATATAAGCGAAAAGCATGGCGCGGTAGTGCATGTACCCGTATATCAGCGCGAGCGAGATTATGAGCACGAAGACGAGGCCGAGCGCAGGTACTACATATGCAAGCATCGGAAAGGTTATGACCATCAGCACGACTACGCCGAGGAAGGGTTTGTACAGCGCGGCCGCGAAGAGCGCAGCGCCGAGCGCCACCACAAGAATGTATGGGTAATAGCCGAACGCATACGTAACTGCCAGGAACGCCGCCAGCGCCAGCACCGCGTCCATGAAGTTAGGATTTGTCCCTATAATGAGCAGCTTGTCCTTTAGGCTGTAGAGGCCTATAGGCGTAAGTCTGTGTCTCTCCTTGACAAGCCTCCTTACCCGCTCGCTCTTGACTTTAGACCATTTAGGGCCAGAAGCAAACATCGCACACCCTCTCCCTAACTTATCATCGGCTTTGACTTAAATATCTCTTTGGGCTAATATTTAAATGTGCCGAGGGTGTGCAGAGCGCACTAAAAGCATATTAAGCTTGTCGTGCAATTTTTATCCGGCCCGTTGTAGCTCAATGGCAGAGCGACCGGCTGTAGTTTGTTAGCTTCTTGCAAAACAAGAAGATACCGGTAGGTTGGGCGTTCAACTCGCCCCAACGGGACTGTCAAATCCAAAATAGGTTGTTAGATGGCAACGATACAGAAGGGCGCGCAGGGCGTCCAGACAATTTCACATGGGTCCTCTGCAGGATCCACCGCGGCGTCGCCGTATCCCGCGAAGAGGCCGAAGGCGGCATTCATCCTCATGCTCATCGGCGGCGTCATGATACTGATTTATGCGGTGCTGATACTGTTGGGAGGTCTGGCCGCGGTTTCGCTGGCGGGCAGGGCCGTCGGTAACACAATCACAATAGGCAACACAACGCTCACGCTGAACCAGACCGAGATAACCGCGCTTAAGAATGCGCCAAGCACGCTCTACCCTACTGGCGGCATCGGTTTCGTTACCGGGCTCGTGGTGATAGTGATGGCTTTCATGATGTGGAAGGCAATCGATCCGAAGAGGATTAGAAACCTTTCCATCATAGCTCTCGTCGCATCTATAGTAAGCTTCTTCGGCGGTGCAGGCTTCCTGTACATAGGGATGGCGCTTGCTATAATCGGCAGCGCTCTGGGCGCGTTGCGCAAGGGCTGAACGGAAATGGCGCCGCACGGCGCCATTTTGTTCACGAACGGAATGCTTATAAAAGACTGCGGCAGAAGTCAATACGCGCTGCCTTGGTGGTGTAGTGGTCAGCATACGACCCTGTCACGGTTGCGACCCGGGTTCGAATCCCGGCCAAGGCGTGTTTTCAGCAATGGGCCTGGATCGGCCTCAGCTTACGCCTGCTTAGCTTCTGATACGTGCACTGAGATGTAACCCAGCTTCTTAGCCGCGCCCATCGCTTTGTAATACCCTGCTATGCCTATAACAACCACGCTCACTACGACCAGCATGAAACCCAAGCCAAGAGAGTCAAGATTGTGCACCTTTATGCCGGTGTATATCGCAAAGCCGAGGATCTGCGGAAACACGAGCACCAGAATGCCTCCTATTATGAATACCACGCCGCCGTATTTCAATACGAAGGTGGAGATTGAAACTGCAACGAACTTGAGTCCGTTTTCAGTAAGCCTTTTCACCCTGCGCATATAGCCTCCGAAGAATGATCCGAACGCTATTTGCATGGTCATGGTTCCGAGTCCGAACAGTGCGCCCGGGATCCAACCCAACCATGCAGAATGCATGGCCGGAGACAGAACCGTGTATATGATCAGCGCGAATGCGCCGAAACCGAAGCCTGCTATAAAACCATGCAGGAGTGCCAGCTTCGATGGAACCGGTTTAGTTGATATTGCGTCATCGCAGCAAAGCGACGGGTTTGCAGTGTGCTCGAATTCGTGCCTTTGTTCCTCGCTGCCCTTTTTGTGTATCCTGAATAAAACACCTAGTTTTTCTTCTATGTAATGCCAGTGAGGGTACTTTCCTCTTCCCGCTATGTAGAAGCCTGCGCCTGCCATAGCGATTCCCACGATTATGTATGTCACTCCAAATGCAAAGTTTGACATGAAGATTGTCGCGAGGGCGAAGAACGCCACCTCCGAAAGTATGGCGCGTTGGACCGTAAAGCCCGTTGAAAACATGAGTCCCGCCTTTGCGCCGCCCTTTACGCTGTAGCTTCCAATCGCATATGAGAACGTTATCGGCCACGTGTGCTCGTCAGGGGTTATACCGTGCACTATCCCAAGCACGTACGCCAAAACTATAGCTTCGAGTATCGTCACGTTTGTAGGGTTCCAAAGATTAAGGTTGAAGTCGAAAGCCATTGATTACACCGTATTTGCAGAATTCTGCTGTATACGTATAGGCAGTCCGTGCGGGCACAATCTGGGCTCCCTAAGCTTTTCGAACAGCTCGTTGGCAACCTTGTCGCTGACGAGAAAATCAAGCTTCCTGCATTCTGCGCAGGCGTCGTTTACGTTCACGCCGTTTCGCGCAAGCAGCGTCTCAAGCACACGGTGCCTGAAGATTATCCTCGCCACGTTCCTTTCCCCAAAGGTAGTGAGCGTAATCGCATTGTTCTTATCCCTTGAAACTACCCCCTTCTCAATTAGCCTTTTGACAATAGAATGTGCGGTCGGAGATTTCACATCGAGGTCCTTGCTTAGCCTTACGAGCGTGACCCTGCCCTCATTATTTATCTGTTCCAGGCAGTCCCGTTCCCTCCTTGTAAACTTGATCTTCATGCTATCGCCAGTTTTGTGGGCTGTGGCCCATGCATCCGCATTATTCTAAAACCAGATTGTGTGCAGCCGATAGATTTAGTATAATACTAAATAATTTAGTATACTACTAATTTATAAGACTTGCGCGTGGAATAGGGACTTTGCGCTTACGTGCACTCCGTGCTCGCTACGGATTGCACGCTCAGTCGATGATCTTTATTTTTTGGCCGTAGTATTCGAGGAACAGCCTCTCTACCGATCTCTTCGTACTATCTAGCATCTCGGCGGCGTCCTTGCTGTGGGTCATTGCAGATTCAAGCGCGGCAGCTGTCCTCTTCTCTGAATCCCTGCTATCCCTGAGCCTTGCGAGTGCGGCCCTGGAGCGTCTTATGCCGCCCTCAAGCTCAAGCCTCTTGACGTCAAGATCCCTAAGCGCGGATATCGTGCCGTGTAGGTTAGAGCCCATCAGCATGGCCAGCGCCTCTTTCAGTTTCGGGCTGTTCTCAATCTCTACAGAACCAGATTCGAGAGCCTTTTCCATCTCGGAAAGCAGGCGTCTAAACTCCTCATACCCTGCCCGGTCTGCCATCCTGGCCTCTGGTTCGGCTATGAAGTCGGAAAGCCTCTCCTTCCTGCCTGACGCGTGGTCGAACTTTCTGGCGGCGCGCTCTAGCGGCGCCATTAGCCTGCCCATCTCAGCCCGCAGCCTCGAGCCTTCTGCATTCAACCGCTGCAGGTCTCTCTCGCTTGCGGCAATCTCATTTTCCAGCGTGCCCTCTTCTGCACTCAACTGGTCGCCAGTCGGTCGCGTGGTGGCCGCAAGCGATTCGACAGTATCACTGTTGAGCTTCATCTCGTCAATCAGCATGCGCAGCGAGACCAGCCTTTCTCTCACAGCATTATATTCGAGGAGTTCCCTGTTCACGCGCCCCAGCATGCCCCTCAGCAGGTCCCTCTGCCGTTCGATCATCGAGAACGCCCTCTTCAGTCCGCTCATGTGCTCAGCATAAGAATAGAGCGCCTGCTTGAACTTGCTGTTGACGAGCAGAGTCTCCTCTATGAAGCGCTCGGCCTTGAGCAGCGTGGCGTTGTACCTCTCGTACATGTTGGGCCCGCTGCCGGCTTCCGCGCTCCACGCTCTCAGTATGCGGTTCAGGGCCGTCGAGTATGCCCTCTTCTGCTCCTTCAAAGAGCTTAAATTGGTAATGTATGGGTTCTCTACATCGGGCTCAGCCTCGAGGCTCTCGAAAGCCTCACAGGCAAGCGCATAAGCCTCTCTGCCACTGGCAAGCTCGCCGATGCAGGCATTTGCCCTCGACTCTACGGCCTTCAGCTTTTTGTCGAAAGCCGAATTGAGAAGGGCGTTGAGCTCATCATGCCTCACTTCGGCCGCGCCACCGCCACTCTTCCTGAAAAACAACGACACACGATAGTATCGCTGTTAAAGTTATTATACAATACGCAGGCCTTTCTGGAAGCCGCGCAGCGCCAAATCTAAAACCTTATAAATGTTAGTGGGGCAAACCTACTGCTTTACAGGGAACGCAATTGCTGCTTTTCCCGCGACTACTGCAATTTGCAGGAGGGATTAGATGGAAAAGGAACAGCTGGAGAGGCTTGAAGCATTTATCAACGAGAACAAAGGCAAGCGCAAGTTCACGCAGAGCGTTGAGCTTGCGATAAACTTCAAGGGCATAGACTTCGCAAAGCAGGACAACAGGCTTAATCTCCAGGTCATGCTGCCCGAGGGCAGGGGCAAGGAGAGCAGGGCTCTCGTGTTTGCGGACAGTAAAAACATAGCAGAGAGGGCAGCGGGCCTCGGCGCAAAGGTTGTGCCGAGCAGCGAGCTCGGCGCGATAGCGAGCAACAAGGCCCGCATGGCAGAGCTGCTGGACTACGAGCTCGTTGCCGAGCCGGCGCTCATGGCCCCAATAGCAAAGGCGCTCGGACAGTTCCTGGGCCCGAAGAACAAGATGCCGAAGCCGCTTGTCGGCTTGGATGTCGCTAATGTAATAAACACCATAAGCAAGTCAGTATACATAAGAAGCAAGGGCAAGTACCTGCCCACAGTGCACTGCGTGGTCGGCACAGAGAAGATGGCCGTGCAGCAGCTCGCCGCTAACATAGACGAGGTTGTCGGCTCGATAGCCAAGAAGGTCGGCCGGCAGAACATACGCTCGGTATACGTTAAACTGACCATGAGCGCGCCAATGAAGCTGCAGTGAGGTGATCTTGATGCTTAGCAAGGACCAGAAGAGGAAGTTCGTCGACGAGGGCATAAAGGCCGTAAAGGCCAGCAAGGTCGTCGGCGTTGTGCCCCTGGCCGGCATACCAGACAGACTGTTCCAGAAGTCGAGGAACGGCATGCGCGGCTCGATAAGGTTCATAACCGGCAGGAAGTCGCTGCTTGCTATGGTACTGGAGGGCGACGCTAAGACAAAAGAGCTCGCAAAGGAGCTTACCGGCACCTCGGCCATAATGCTCGGCAACGGCAACCCCTTCGAGATATACTCCAGGTTCAAGGAGGGCAGCATAAAGCTCGCCGCGAAGCCGAAGCAGGCCGCGCCGGAAGACATCCGCATAGAAGAGGGCGAGACAAGCCTGCAGCCCGGCCAGGCAGTTACTGGCCTTAAGAGCGCAGGCATAGACGTCAAGATAGACAAGGGCAAGGTCGTCATATCAAAGAGCAAGGTGCTCGTGAAGAAGGGCGAGCTGATAAGCCTTGATGTGGCGAAGGCGCTGCACACGCTTGACATACTGCCTTTCCGCGCAATGCTCGCGCCTTCGGTCATGCTATCAGACGGCATTGCCTTCAGGCCGGATGTGCTCGACATAAACCCAGAGCGCACGTCCGCAGAGATAGCACAGGCGTTCGGAGCCGCACTCTCACTGAGCCTCGAGGCTGGCATAGTCAACGCCTATACAATAAGCAGCATGCTCACGAAGGCGTACCGCAACGCGATCACGCTCGGCATCGAGACGAAGGCGTATGACAGCGGAATTGTCGAGATGCTGCTCGAAAGCGCAGCCGCACACGCCACAGCGCTGAATGGCGCCGCAGGCGTAAATCAATAAATATGTTGGGAAGCCAGATACTGGAATTGCGATAAAAAGGTGAAAACATGGAATACGTATATGCTGCACTGCTCCTCGACGCGGCAGGAAAGCCGGTCACCGAGAAGGACCTTATGGAAGTGGTCAAGGCCGCTGGCTTCTCGCCAGACGAGGCGCGCGCCAAGGCAATGGTAGAATCGCTCAAGGGCGTAGACATAAAGGATGTTATAAAGAGGGCCCAGAGCGCTCCTGTGCAGGCTGCGCCAGCCGCAGCTGCATCAGCGCCAGCCGCACGCGAGGCGAAGAAGGAGCCGGCCGAAGAGAAGAAGAGCGACGAGGAGGCAGCCGGCGGACTAGCCAGCCTGTTCGGCTGAGCGCTAGGCCTTTATGAGGTGCGAGCTCTCCCTGAGCCATCTCCTGGCCTCTTTGTAGCCAGGCATGGCTACAGCCACGCTGTCCCAAAACCGCTTGGAGTGGCTCCGCACCTTTGTGTGCGCGAGCTCGTGCGCTATGACGTAGTCGAGCACATTCTCTGGCGCGTAGAGCAGCTTAAGGTTAATGCTTATATCGTTATTCGGCGAGCACGAGCCCCACACTACGGAGTTGTCGCGCACTCTTACACTGCCGAGCACCGAGTTGAAGTGCTTGCTGTTGATTCTGGCTATGCGCTCCTTTAGATATGGCAGTGCGGCCCTGGCCACGGTCTTCGCGACCAGCCTTGAAACTATGCGCTCATCGTAATTGTCGGGCGCGTATACGAGCACAGAATCGCCGGAGAGCCTTGTCATGTAGCGCCTTGCGCCTTTCATCACCATTATGCTGAGCTGCCTGCCAGCAACGTTTGTCACATTGCCGTCGCGGAACTCAAGATTCCTGCCTGCGAGGAACCTGCCGGGGTTCTTCTCTATGGTGCGCTTAATCCTCTTGTACAGGCTCTCGGCTGTTGAGCCTGCCTCGCGCCCCCTCATCCAGAGCGGCAGCCTTATCACAATAGCGCCGCCTCTCATGCCTGCATGCGCGTTCCTGAGACGTGCCCTCTCAACCCTGACGCATATTACCCTGTCGCCAACCGCAATTGCATCAAACTCCAACACAACGCCTCTATTAGAAACCAATAAATTACTTTAGGAGATAATCTTAATGCTTATTATCGTTTTCAGCTCAGCAGATTTTGGAAGTGATTATAGATGGGAGGCGAAGAGAAGGAGCTAGTCATGCCAGGCGACAGGTTATCCACAGAAGAGGAGTTCCTGCCCGCATCGAACACGTATGTAGAATCAGGCAGCATATACTCGCTGGTGCCAGGAGAGCGCACTGTAACGGAAGGCAAGATAGGCGTCAAGAGCCTGGGCAGGGAGATCACGAAGTTCAAGAAGTCGATGCTAGTGCTCGGAACTGTTACGGGTGACCTGAAAAGCGTGCTGTTCGTCAAGATCGACAATCTGCCGCTCGGCAACAAGGACTACATAGCGATAAAAGATGGAAAGATAGTGCTCTCAGGCAGAGGCGGCCCCAGGCCGAGTTTCCACGACAGACATGGTCCAGGAGGAAGGGAGCGCGAGCATGAGCGCGAGGCGCGCCCCGCCGCGCTGGGCGACATACTGCTATCCAGGATACTGTTCGACGACGACGAATCATTTGTGCTTGACCTGAGGGACCCCGAGCTGGGCGTGGTATTTGCGCAGTGCGAGGAGTGCAACTCGCCGCTCGAGGCGAGGCAGGATGGCACGCTTTATTGCCCGGTATGCAAGCATGTCGAGCACAAGAAGGTCAGCAGCCTGTACGGCCGGCATTCGGAGATAGAGAAGGCTCTGGCAGGCAATGCGAGGCTAGCTTAAACGCTGTGATTCAGATGGAGGTCAACACTATAAAGAAAGACGGCAAGGAGCTTGTATTGGAGTTCGTAACCAAGGACATGACGATACCTGATCTAATAGCAGGCGAGCTGCTGCAGAACGGGGATGTGGCATTCGCGGGCGTTGAGAAGGACCATCCAGAGATCGGCAACCCTAGGCTTGTTATCAGGACTACCAAGAAGAAGCCCGAAGAGGCGCTTGATAAAGCACTTGAGAATATCGATGAGACCTTTTCCGAAATGAGAAAATCGTTCTCGAAGAAGTAGTTTCCGTGAAGGGCGGCGTACGCATGCTCGCTCTTGCGAGCGGACCGATATACGGGCGCAAAAGGAGGCGCACTCTTGTTGTAGGGGTAGTAGGAAGAGCAGGCACTGTAGAGGGCGTGCTCTCCGGCCGCGTTACCATAGACGGCGATGATTCATCTGCAACAGCCATAAGCATGTTCAGGAAGTCGCGCTTCAGGGAGCAGATAAGGGCCATAGCCCTGAATGGCATAGCCATCGCCGGCCTGAACGTGGTCGACGTGAAGCGCATAGAAAAGGCTACGCAAGTGCCAGTGCTGGTGCTGACGCGGTCAAGGCCCAATGTCGGCGAGTTCATGAGGGCGCTGAGCATATACCAAAGAACCGGGGTCAAGAACTCTGAGAAGAAACGGGCCCTCATCGAGAATACCAACAGGGAGCGCAGATTCGTCAGGATGGATGGCTTCTACGTGCAGGCCGGCCTCGATGCCACTGAGCTTAAGGGCATACTCCCAACGGCATTCGTGCTACTCAGGCTCGCACACATGATAGCGAGCGGCGTAAGCATGGGCGTATCGAAAGGCAGGATGTAAAGCCGCGACGTGCATGGCGCGCACTTGCGGATAAATTTCGACGCCACGACCAGCAGCTATAAATACTTTCCCATGAGCAAATACTATCGCTCACTGCTGTTTTTGATGAGCGAGCAAGGGGCATCTAGTATGACCTTTGCCCAGTGAAAATTCCTGCTTGGAATTGGATGCAGTCTTGAGGAGTGCAATAAGGTACCGACAATTGCGATGCGGCTTTCAGCCATCGACTCCAGTCGATGCTGCTGGAGGACACTGCTATCAGATTTCGACAGCCATGCAAGTCTGCTCGTGAGCTTCACGGGCGGCGTACGGCTCAGTAACGCGTAGTCAACCTAACGCACGGAGGAGCATACCCTCGGGAAACTGAGGTCAATTCTCCATGGGCAAGGGCACCTGGAAGGAGCCTTTGCCGAAAGGGGCGCGAATTGCAGCGCTTCCGCCATGCGATGGGACTGCGTCGGATCAGGCAGATGGCGGGGTAACGGCCCACCATACCGATAACCCGTAGGGGATATGGGAGTATGAGCCCCGAGAAGGGCACTGAGACAAGGGCCCTAGCGCTACGGCGTGCAGCAGGCGCGCAAACTCCACAATGCGCGTAAGCGTGATGGGGGGAATCTGAGTGGCTTACTTTGTAAGCCTTTTGCCAAGTATAGCAAGCTTGGCGAATAAGTGCTGGGCAAGACCGGTGGCAGCCGCCACGGTAATACCGGCAGCACAAGTGGTGTCCACGATTATTGGGCTTAAAGCGCTCGTAGCTGGCCTATGCCGTCTCACGTGAAATATTGGCGCTCAACGTCAATGCGCGCGCGAGATACCCATAGGCTAGGGAGCGGGTGAGGTCAGGGGTACTTACGGGGGAGGGGTAAAATCCTGTAATCCTGTAAGGACCAACGGTGGCGAAGGCGCCTGACTAGAACGCATCCGACAGTGAGGAGCGAAGGCTAGGAGAACGAATCGGATCAGATACCCGAGTAGCCCTAGCAGTAAATGATGCAGACTCTGGTGTTGCGCGCGTCTTGAACGCGCGCAGTACCGTAGCGTAAGTGTTAAGTCTGCCGCCTGGGGAGTACGGCCGCAAGGTTGAAACTTAAAGCAATTGGCGGGGGAGCACACAAGGGGTGGATGCTGCGGTTTAATTGAATCCAACGTCGGAAATATTACCAGAAGCGACGGCAGGGTGAAGGCCAGACTGAAGATCTTGCCTGACGAGCCGAGAGGTAGTGCATGGCGACCGTCAGCTCGTGGTGTGAACTGTCCGGTTAAGTCCGGTAAGTTGACAGAGTGATGTGATGACACAGAAATTGAGGTTGACCCCAAAGACAAGCTACATGCTTGGTATGTATGTGCAGGGCACTCGTGAACGCATTGGAGTAACGTCCAAGAGCGAAGAGGTGATTGAGCGCTTCGTGAAGCTCGCGATGGATGAGTTCGGCATAGAGTCGGACCACATCCTTTTCGAGCAGAACGAGGGCGCGACTACCGCCTTCTTCTACAATTCAAAGCTCAAGAGACGTTTCGACAAGGCGCTGGAAAGGAGAGAGAGGCTCTTCAAGTACAGGAACGAGTACTCGGGCAATTACATAGCAGGCATGTTCGATGTGAGCGGCGGCAAAGATAGGTTCGGCCTGTATTTTCGCAGGCTGGAGCCCACAGACGCGCTCATATTGGAGAAGCTTGGAGTACATACGACAGGCAGGGCCCGCGTGCGAGTCACACACGCAGGCGAGCTCATCACGCTTATACGTGAGTACAGCCTCGTAATGTCGAACATCATTCGTTGACCCGGTAACGAGCGAGACCTTCGCCAACAGTTGCAACCTTGGCAGAGATGCTGGGGGCACTCTGTTGGGACCGCCTCTGTTTAAAGAGGAGGAAGGAGAAGGCGACGATACGTCAGTATGCTCTGAATCTTCTGGGCTACACGCGGCATACAAAGGTCGGCACAATGAGATGCAACGTCGAAAGGCGAAGCAAATCCCCTAAAACCGGCCTAAGTTCGGATTGAGGGTTGAAACTCACCCTCATGAAGCTGGAATCCCTAGTAATCGCATGTCACTAAACTGTGACGAGCCGAAAGGCATATAGTAATCACCGTTAAATACAATAGCGGCGACTATGTGCCACCCAAACCCTTTGCAATCCTCTACGAAGAAGTAATGCAGGCACAGCGCAAACATCGCGATCTTGAGCCAGATATGCTCGTGGATTGCCCTGAGCACTTGCTTATATTCCGGTTGTCCCTTAGCATGGACCAGCGGAAATTTGCAAGAAAGCTGGGGGTAAGCCAGGGGACCATATGGGCGATAGAGAACGGATACCGAAAGCACATCAGCGCAAAAGTTGCATCTAAAATGCTTGACCTAATGGCGGCAGAAAAGATGCAGATTCCCACTGCCAAAATCCTAATGGCAAGGCGATCAGAGATTGCCATAAACGGGAGATTTGATGGGGAATATGCTAAGAGGATGGCTGATAGAGCGGCTTCAATGGAGATCGGCGTAAAGAGCGCCGTACTACAGAAACCGACAAAACAGGAAGCAGTTTTGCTAGATGAGCTGACTAGGCAAGGAATGGCCTTCCAGTTCCATGGTATAATCGAGGCCGGTAGGAAATTTGTCGTGGATTTTGTGTTTCCATCGAGCAGGTCTCCAAAGGTGGTTCTCGAAGCGAAAGATTTGCAGCTAAACTACAGGAAAAGGATGCAAGCAATAGATCTGGCATACAGAGCGCTCAAGATACGCCAAACCTACCCCCGCATCAAGCTAGTTGCGGTAATCGCCGGTGGTATACAAAATGATGCTTTAACTATACTCAAGGATGAGTATGACAAAGTCCTGCAAAATCCTTCTTCTGTAGAGGTTGCAAATACTATAAGGGGTTTGGTCGGTTCGACAGTGTGAATTCGTGCGGTGAATCTGTCCCCGCTCCTTGCACACACCGCCTACCAAGTCACCCAAGTGGGGTCTTAGTGAGGCAGCGCGTTTCGCGCTTTCGAACTAAGGTTCCGCGAGGAGGGCTAAGGTATAACAAGGTATCCGTAGGGGAACCTGCGGATAGATCACCTCGAAAATATGTGTGCAAAAGCATCCTATCGGTGCCTGCATTAATCCTCAAGACTGCGTTTTTCGCTTCCCAGCGTGAGCGCTGCAAAACCTAACGCAAACGCGCCATATTTATATTTCTGATACACCTAGCCAAGAGTGGTTAAATGGCTAAAGTCCAGGAAGGCAGGCAGACGGTTTTCGTTGTAATAGCATTTCTCATCGCCATGGTCGCTGTAGTCTACGCGCTGGCTGTGCTCCATCCCGGGTTAGGGATACATGCGAGGACGCACACCATAACTGTCAGTGCTACCGGCTATGCTCCCACATATCCTGGCGAGGCACAGCTATTCCTGCTTGTCAACGGAACGGGCGATACCACTCAGGTTGCAGTGCAAAACCTATCGGCAACAATGTCGTCCCTGAACTACACGCTGATGCCCTACATAGGTGCAAACGTCAGCAACATGAAGACAGTGTCCTACACAGTAAGCAAACTCAAGAACAGCACGCTTTACGAGGCCAGTGAGGGCATTGAAGTTACAGTGCCAGGGATTGCAAACGCTACGCACGCGCTGCTTGGTGTAACTTCGACACCCAATGTCTACGTGAGCAGCGTGCGCGCAGCACTGACTACTGCGCAGACATCGACGCTTAGGACTGAGGCCATACAGTTGGCGCTGCAGAACGCCACATTGCAGGCATTGGCTGTGTCAGAGAACATATCAATGACAAACGTCAGCATAAGCGGTGTTTACGTATATCCGTTCGCATCGCTGACTGGGTCAGAATTTGCTGCAGGTGCAACCGCCGCTACTGTAAACTCGCTGTTCTACGGCGGCCTTGCAGGCGTTACGGTAAGCATAAACGCGCAGTTCACATATAGCTGAACGTAACTTCCCATATCGCCATACCGGCGCTCATATTGCGACCTGAAACGGTCGGCCGCCGCTCTCCACAGAATGTTTTTAAACCTTCACAGTGAATACCGCCTGTAATTTTTGATTTGGGGATAAGATGAGCTTCTACCTATACACCCTAGCAGCAGGAGTAGCTGCGTTGCTGTTCTCCCTGTTTGCGGCGTATTTCACGCTCAAACAGCCGGAGGGCACTGCGAAGATGCGCGAAATATCGCTTGCGATACGCGCCGGATCAAAGGCATACCTGAACAGGCAGCTGAAGACCATAGCCGCGTTCGGCGTCATACTCGCTATACTGTTCTACTTCATACCGCACGGCGGCGAGATAGACATCGCGTTCGCCACGGGCGCCATCGCATCGTACCTGACGGCCTACATAGGCATGAACGTGGCGGTGCGTGCCAACGTGCGCACGGCCAAGAGCGCAGAAAGGGGCGTTAAGCACGCTTTCAGCCTTGCCGTGATGGGCGGCTCTGTCACAGGCTTCGCGGCTGTAGGCTTCGGTCTGATAAGCATAAGCCTGCTGCTCATCTATCTCACGCTTTCGAAGGTCGCGATACTGATAGGCTTCGGATTCGGCGCCTCGCTGATATCATTGTTTGCAAGGGTCGGCGGCGGCATATACACGAAGGCTGCAGATGTGGGCGCTGACCTGGTTGGCAAGACGGAGCTCAATCTGCCAGAGGATGACCCGAGGAATCCTGCTGTAATTGCCGACAATGTCGGCGACAATGTGGGCGACTGCGCGGGCATGAGCGCGGACGTGTTCGAGAGCTACGCCGTTACGCTCGTTGCTGCACTGCTCATAGCAAACAGCATCAAGGGCGCAACAACCTCGCTATTCTCGTACCCGCTGCTCATTGCTGGAGTAGGGATTGTGGGAAGCCTTCTGGCCATGCTGTTCGTCAGATCGTTCGCGAAGCCCGTAAGGGCGCTCTATGCTATAATACTGGCAGCAGTTGTCATATCAGGCATTCTGGATTTCGCGCTTACGACAATCATGGGTTTGCCGCTCACATACTTCGTGTCTGTCGCGGCCGGCCTGGTTATCGCGATACTGATATTCTGGATCACTGACTACTACACCGGCAACGTAAGCAAGCCCGTTATTAAGATAGCAACAGCCGCTAAGGGCGGCGCTGGCACAGACGTGATAATGGGCCTCGCGGTGGGGCTCAGGAGCACGTGGATGCCTGTGCTGATAATAGTGGCCGCGATATTCATCAGCTACTTCGCAGTCAACAGCGTCTACGGCATAGGCATAGCCGCGGTAGGCATGCTCTCTCTCACAGCTACAATACTTACGATAGACGCGTTCGGGCCTATAACCGACAATGCAGGCGGCATAGCGGAGATGAGCGGCATGGCGCCCGGTGTACGTAAGATAACGGACCATCTCGACGCGATAGGCAACACTACAAAAGCTACCACAAAGGGCTTCGCCATAGGCGGCGCGGCGCTTTCTGCCGTGGCACTGTTCGTAGCGTTCGCGAGCGCCGTTGGTCTTACATCTATAGACGCGCTCACACCGCTTGTAACAATCGGCATATTCATCGGCGCGCTTCTGCCTTTCATATTCTCCTCGTTCCTCATGGAGGCTGTCGGCCACGCGGCCAACCTCATGGTTGAGGAGGTGCGCAGGCAGGTCAAGACAATAAAGGGAATAATGACCGGCAAGGCGAAGCCGGATTACGCCAAAGCAGTAGACATAGCAACTGTCAATGCGCTCAGGGCGCTCATAGTGCCGGAAGTCATAGCTATAGGCACGCCTATAGCCGTGGGGCTTATACTCGGCAAGGCTGCGCTCGGCGGCCTGATAGTGGGCATGATACCCGCAAGCTTCGTGCTGGCCCTGTTCATGGCTAATGCCGGAGGTGCGATGGACAACGCCAAGAAGTACGTCGAGAGCGGCAACTTCGGCGGCAAGGGCAGCGATGCCCACAAGGCTGCTGTGGTGGGCGATACTGTGGGCGATCCTCTCAAGGACACGGCCGGGCCATCGCTCAATTCGATGATCAAGGTTGTGAGCACAATAAGCATACTGCTCGCGCCGCTGTTCGTCGCATATGCGCTGCTCTGATTTTCTCTGGCCCGGCTGGTGCCGGGCTTTTTTTCTTATTCAACAACCGCCTTGATGCGCCTGATTCCAGCTGCGACTGCCTCCTGCTTGGTTATCCTGAATCTGCCAAGCTCGCGCGTGTTCTTGACGTGCGGCCCGCCGCAGATCTCAATAGAGTAAATAGTGCTGCCTTTTGCGATTGTATAAACCTTAACGGTTCTCTCATACCTCTCCTCAAATACCCCCTGTGCACCGAGTTTCTTCGCCTCATCAACGCTCATAGTGCGGAATGAGACATCAGCTCCTGCCTTTATGACATTGTTGACCCATTCCTCGACCTTTTTTATCTGGTCGTCCGTGAGCTTCTTGTCGTAGTTGAAGTCGAACCTCAGCCGCTCCGCGGTGATGTTCGATCCCATCTGGTGTATCGATGGGTCGACAACCCTCCTCAACGCTTCGTTGAGCAGGTGAGTTGCGGTGTGCAGCTTTGTCGTTTCAATGCTATTGTCAGCCAGGCCTCCCTTGAATTTCTGCTCTGCTCCCTTCCGTGAGAGTTCTTGGTGTTCCTTCATAAGTGCATCGAACCCGCTTTGGTCAACCCTGAACCCTTTCTCCTTGCACATTTCCACGGTCATCTCCAATGGGAACCCGAAGGTCTGGAATAGATCGAATGCGTCCTTTGCGCTTAGCTCCTTCTGCCCTGATCCCTCAAGGTGGTTGAGCATGCTTTCTAGACGCATCGTTCCGTTCTCAAGCGCTGCTGAGAATCTGTCCTCCTCCTTTTCTAGTTCAGCGAAGATGTAGCCGCGATTCCGTTCAAGCTCTGGATAAGAGTCACTCATTACGTCTACTGCCACCTTTGCCACTGCCGAACAGAATTTTCCTGCGATGCCGAGCATCCGTGCATGCCTGATGCTCCTCCTGATAAATCTGCGCAGTATGTATCCCTGTTCGACATTGCTCGGAGCAATATGCTTGTCTTCCCCGAGAATCATAACGGCAGCACGGATATGGTCTGTGATTATGCGTGCGCTGCGGTTCGTTCTCTCGATGCCGGGTTTGGATAGGGATAGCACTTTGTCAAGGATCGGTGCAAGCGTGTCGCATTCATATACGCTATCGAAGCCGTTGAGTGCGGCAATCGTGCGCTCGACGCCCATCCCAGTATCGACGTTTTTCTGGGCCAGGGACTCGAATCTCCCATCCTTCGTCTTGTTGTACTGCATCAGCACGTCGTTCCATATCTCACAGAACGAGCCGCTACTAGAGAGCCTCAAAAAGTCTTCGGTGTTTTTCTCCTGTACGTCTTGGACATGGTAAAACATCTCGGTATCCGGGCCGCACGGCCCAGTCTGCCCTACCGGCCCCCACCAATTGTCCTGTTTCCCGAGGAAGTGAATTCTGCTCTTCGGCATGCCCAATCTTTCCCAGGCATTCGCAGATTCGTCGTCGCGCGGCGCATCGCCGTCGCCCGCAAAGCACGTGACGCTCAGCCGCTCAACAGGGATGCCCAGGCGCTTTGTGAGAAATTCGAAGCTCATCTTTATGGCCTCGTCCTTGAAGTAGTCGCCCAGCGACCAGTTCCCAATCATTTCAAAGAAGCTAAGGTGCCATAAATCCCCCACATCATCTATGTCTACTGTGCGAATGCACTTCTGAATGCTGCAAAGCCGCGGTCCCTCAGGATGCGGCTCCCCGGCCAAGAATGGGGCAAGAGGCTGCATTCCAGCCATCACGAAAAGCGCGCTTGGATCGTTTTCAGGTATGAGCGATGCGCTCTTGATTACCTTGTGGCCATGCTCCTGAAAAAATTCAATATACTTTTTCTTCAACTCTGAGGTTGAAATCATCCCAACACCATCGACTTTCATGTCAAGTAACTTATCACGCCAGCTTCTTCTGGGGCCACCACACCTTGCACTGCTTACCAAAGAATATGCAGTAGTCACACTTCCATTTTTCTTCATACGGCACGGGCATCGCCTCCCGCTCGCCGTTCCAATACTTCATCGCGAACGTTATTATGCTGTTAAATTCATCGTCAGTATATTCAAGCCTTATGGTCTTCAGGGTCTTTCCGGTGAACTGGTTTATATAGTGCAGCTGCACCGTGTTGCTCAGTTTGCCTATCTTTGTGCACTTCTCGAAGAACATGTCCGATACCGACCTTATGCTCCTCATGTCCCGGGCCACGCCAACCGCGTCGAGCTGCCTGGCGAATTCTGGCGTGAGTGAGAGCCTGTCCACGGTATAGCTCCTGCAGAAATTTGCCGAGGTGTAGAGCCCGTCGCGCAGATCCTGCAGCATCTTCCTGTAGAGCATTACCTGCACCCTGTGGGGGCGGATCTGCGGCTCGGAGAACTGGCCATTCTCTGACTTGGTCTTGTCCTCGCTGACCATTATGCCGTCATCATGAACCACGAGCTCGTCAATCTTTCCGACGAGCTTGTAGCCGTTGGCAGAGCCGTAGACCTGCACCTCACGCGTACGCTTGTTCTTGTGCAGCGCGTCCAGCGCCATGCTGTTCGTATACAGCATCTTGTACAGGTAGTCGGCATAGCTCTTGGGCTCCAACGGCACCGGCGCGTTGACCTCGTTCTCAAGTTGCTCATGCATCGAGCGCCCCTTGCGCATCTCCGCTGTAACCTTCTCCCCGACAGTGTAGCCCAATTCCATCTTGAGCTCGCACCAGTACTGCGAGGAAATGTCGGTAGCGCGTATGCTTGTCTTGTGGAGCCTCTCAAGCACGTTCATAAATCAGCCCGCCTACTTATCGTCATAGCGAAACGCTCAGCGATTACCTCACTCATCACGAGGCTAATGCGCATCATGCGTATAAATAGGTTTTGACGGGCTTTCTCCATGCAGGCTATCTCTTCATGTACTTGACGGCCACCTTGTACACAACGTAGAGCACTATGGCAAACACACCTATCGCAGTTAGCGTTATGACAGCGTTGTTGGTGGAGAGCGCCTTCATGCCGAAGACTATCAACACAGCGTCCCAGATGGCTGCTCCAAGTGCCGAATACCCAAAAAATTTCTTCTGGTTCATTCGTGCGAACCCTGCAGGGAAGCTCATTATTGTCCTTATCACGGGCACGAGCCTCGAGAGGAAAACCGCTGCGAAGCCGTTGCGTGCGAACCATGCATCGAAGGCGTCGAGCCGCTCTTGCGTCACATGGAAGAGCCTAAGGTGCTTGTATACTACGTCCTTTCCTATGAAGTATCCTATGTAATAATCTACGGCCAGGCCGCCTATGCTGCCCAGCAGCGCCGCGAGGTACACCAGTACGAAATTTAGGGTTCCGTTCGCGATGAATATCCCGGCAAGCGGCAGCACCACCTCGCTCGGAACTGGCACAGTTGAGCCTTCCAGCAGCATGAGCACGAATATGGCTATGTAGCCATACTGGACTATAAGCGCGTGTATAGTGGCATACGCATTGGTGAAAAGCGATGCGAATAATCCTAATGTTACATAATCCAGCATTTTGAACACGCTGCACTATTTGCTTTGCCAAGGTTTATGAATGTATATTGCTGCCAGTTCTTCTCGCGCAATCCCTGACTGCTAGAGGTTAAATATCTTGCTTGCAATCTGGTAGCGTATGCGCATAGTGAAGTTCTACGCTGCGGACAACACGCTGCGCGTCAAGCTCGACAGGCTGGAAGACCTGTGGGCCGTACAGCGCATAACGTTTGCGGGAGACATAGTAAAGGCTGAGAGCCAGCGCCGCTTCAAGGCGAGCGAGAGCGATGTGGGTGAGCTGAAGGACGTGATGATACGCTTGCGCGTCGAGAAAACCGAACTGGACAAGAACGCCTCGAGGCTCAGGGTCATGGGCAAGATCGTGGAAGGCAGGCCGATAGAATACGTTCGGCTAAACAGCTACCACACCCTGAACGTGGCACCGGGCGACACAATAGACATAACAAAGCCGAGATGGCCTGAATACATGCTAGATGTAGTAAAGGAAGCCGTATCCGACATGAGGAAGCCAAGGCTCGGCATAATAGTGGCGGACGACGAAAAGGCGCAGCCCGCATATTTGCTGGGATACGGCCTTGAGTTCAGGAAGGAGATTTACAGCGGTCTTAGCAAGAAGATGACGCAGAAGGACTTCAACGAGCAGGAACGCAAGTACTTCCAGGCGATAGCTGATGCTATAGCAGGGATGAATGTCGATACGGTAATACTAGCAGGCCCGGGCTTCACGAAGGACGACGTCAAGAAGTACATGGACGCCAACGGATTGACGAAGAAGCTCACGCAGCGCCTCATACTCGAGAGCGCCAGCAACCCTGAACGTTCGGGCGTCTATGAACTGATAAAGGGCGAGCGCGTTGCCTCATTGCTGGAGAAGGAGCGCATACGCGATGAGTTCCTGCTCATGGAGAGGTTCCTGCAGGGCCTAGAGGGCAAATCGTCACGGTACGGCACCATAAACGTCATGGATGCGATAGAGGCATACGAGGCCTCAACAATACTAGTAAACGACAGCGCGCTCGGCATGCAGGAAATCCAGGAGGTGCTGGCGTTGGCAGAGGAGAAGCGTCTGGCAATAAGAGTATTCAATTCAGACGACGAGGTTGGCCAGCAGCTCCATTCCTTCAAGGACATAGCTTCTATCTCATGAGGCTAGGTGCTGTAAGCCACCTTGGACGGCTTTGTAGTTTAATTACCAATAAAACTACAGAATTCAGATTAAACTACACACCTTGGACACAAGCTTTAAATATGGTGTGCTCACACAAGATATCTGCATAGGAGCGACATTAGCTCCGCATATACAACCAGGCAGTTTGCCGGTGTGAAAATGCAAATGCAACCACTGCGGATATGGTATACGGTCTCATCCTTCAGGGGCAGCCGCAGCATTGATTGCATAATGAAGCTCACACCTAACAACTACCACCTGGCTGCATAAACACTTTCCAGCAAAAGAGGTGTTTCATGTGGGCCGGATGGTAGTAGAAACTAGAGTATATTCTAAAGCGCTGGAGCTTACCGAGCGCGAGCAACTGCTCATGTTCGAGATAGGCAGCGACCGCATAGACAGCGCAAGCTCATTCGTGAACTACATCAGCGAGATGTACGGCTTCTCGAAGAGCTCGGTGTGGTACACGCTCAACAGATTAAGGGAGCGCGGTCTCGCCGACTTCGCCAGCAAGGAAGAGCCTGGCAAAGGCCTCAGCCTGACCAATATAGGAATGGCAGAGATGCGCGGCATGGAGCACCTCCGAGCCGCAGTCATAGGCAAGTTCTCGAGCTCGTTCCTTGGCGGAGCAGGTTTGCCTGCTACGGACGATGGCACGCTGCTAAGGGCGAGCATGAGAGCCAGGGCATAACCGGGTGGAACAGAGCGCAGGGGTTAAACCCCTGCGCTCATGCCTGCATCAGAGCGCGCCCTCCGCCTTAAGGAACATGCGCTTCCTGCTACGGCCTCCAGCACCTGAATAATTGCCTATGCTACCATCGCTCCTTATTACCCTGTGGCAGGGTATTATAGGCGCCATGGGGTTGTTTTTTAGGACGGTGCCTACTGCCCTGTAAGCATTGGGCCGGCCGACCATGCTTGCGATCTCCTTATATGTGCGCGTCTCGCCCTTCGGTATGGAAAAGGTGGCTATGAGCACACGCTTCTGAAAGTGCGTAAGCCCGTAGCTGTCCAGCTTTTCCAGAACCTTGTTGCTGTCCATCATGCCAAATGTATGGCGCAAATAATTAACAATCTTTGTTGCGAGCTTATACCTATCGTTTGGGTGTGTCGCATGGCTGAGAATGCTAAGGGAAGGAAGGTCTGGCTCGACGGAAAGATTGTAGACTACAATGAGGCGAAGGTGCCTATACTTACCCATTCGCTGCAGTACGGCAGCGGCATCTTCGAGGGCATACGCGCATATCCCACGAAGAGGGGCGCCGCCATATTCAGGTTGCAGGAGCACGTTCGGCGTTTCCAGTACACTGCTAAAATATACTCAATGCGGCTGGGCTACTCCGACAAGGAGCTCTCAGATGCAATCGTGGCCACGGTAAAGGCCAGCGGTCTCGATGCCTGCTACATAAGGCCGTTCGCGTTCTATAACGATGACAAGATAGGAATAAGCACCACTGGCAAGAGGGTCAGCGTGTATATCGCGGCTGTGCCGTTCGGCGCATATTTCGGAGCTGCTAAGGAACGCGGCATAAAGTGCAAAATATCGTCGTGGCGGCGCATAAACTCCGACATTCTGCCCGTGCAGGCCAAGTCCAGCGGCAACTACATAAACTCGATAATGGCCAACAACGAGGCGAGAGCATCAGGGTTCGAAGAGGCGATATTGCTGTCAAGGAACGGCAGCGTCGCAGAGGGTCCCGGCGAGAACATATTCATAGTAAAGGAGGGCGAGCTTCTTACGCCGGACGTGGGCTCGGACATACTGCTCGGCATAACGCGCAACAGCCTGATAACCATAGCGGAAAAGCTTGGCATAAGCGTAGTGCAGCGCGAGATACATCACGAGGAGCTCTACACGGCCGATGAGGTTTTCTTCGCAGGCACCGCAGCCGAGATAACTCCAATAGTTAACATAGACGGCATGGGCATCGGCGACGGCAAGCCAGGCAGGCTGACCATGATGCTGGCGAAGAAGTACGACAGCATAGTGCACGGTAATGAGAGGGCTTACGCGGGCTGGCTGACGTACGTCAGGTAATAGTCAGAGAAGCTTCAGGCCCTTGGTGAACTGGTCTATCTCGGCGCTCCTCCACGGCCCAATGCCGAGGGCGGTTTTGCTGCCCGGCGGCACCTCGGTAAGGCCGGCATCGCTGACCAAAGCGCATGGTACCCCTTTGTACTTGAATGCATTGTAGAGCTTGATCAGTGCCTCTTCATCACCAACCTTGAGCACTATCTTTTTTTCGCCGCTGTCTAACCATTCCTTCGCAATTTTTTTGTCTGCTCTCTCGGTCTCGAAATAGCTCATGAGCGAGGCGTGCGCGACCTGTGCTGCGGCCTTGCCCCTGCCCATATCAAGATCGCTCCTGACAACCATCACTTGCTTTATCTCGTCCACGCTGATCATTCATATCTTGCAAGGAAAGGAATAAGAAAGCGAATCAGGTCGCGCTTTTGGATGGCACCCTGCTGCCCCGCAACGGAATAGGCAATGCGCCGTCGGGGCCATTCGTCGATTTGGCCTCCTTCCCCTCGATGCGGTCAAGCATGTAAGTCACTGCATCTGGAAGATCCTCATGCGTTGTTACAACAAGGCGTCCGCTTCTCATGCCCTTCAAGACGTTGTTTTCAGCGAACTGGTAGCTCTCGACTACCAGTATAGTGGGCACCCTTTTCACTCCAGCATAGTAAACAGCAGCCATGCTGTAGTCCTCTACTATGAACGTCGGGGAATCGCCATCTACCTTGTGGGCTTTGCCGAACGCGCGTTCCCATCTGACGGTTGCAGGTATGCCCTCTTGCTCCAGCCTCCGCTCCATCTCTGCGCATCGCCCGGCCTCTTTCCGGTAAGTCGGATTGGCGGTCTCGATGTATATGCTGTAGCCCCTGTCCCGCGCCCTGCCCATTGCGGTAATGTTGTATTCGTTGAACTCCAGTTTTTGGTCCAGATGATTGGAGATAGGCCCGCGTGCTACCGGTGGCAGCATCATCATGCTGTCGAAGATGCTCTCCTTGCCGATCATGAACCCAAGGGATGTGCTGAACGTGCTGTCGCCGCGCCGCAGCATCTTCCCCAGTGCCGCATCAACAGTCGGTATGGTGGGGCCTTCCAGATCCCACACAACAAAGCGCACCATTTAATTCGCTGAATGATACATCTGTACGTTAGATATATATCCGTCTATGTGTTATTCGTCGATTGTCCATTACAGCGCCGGGGCACATCAGGCATTTAGCCTTTGACGCCTATAAGCAATAGAATCCTATGCCTGCAGCGAGCGAGGCCGAATCGATAGCATCGAAGTTCATACGAGAGTACTACTCGAAGCACCCAGTCAGCGTCGAAAACGTGGCGTCGCGGGAGTTCGGCTTCGGCGACTTCGAGAAGAAGATAAAGGTCAGGCACCTCTCCTTCGCGAGCGACAAGGAGCTCAACCGCTATCTCGTAGACAACGCCCCGCCCTTCATCTCATGCTCGTCAGCGCTCTATGATAGACCGTCCGCGCAGCCGATGGAGGCCAAGGGCCGCAGGGGCGCTGAGCTGGTATTCGACCTTGATGCCACAGACATGCACCTCTCGTGCCAGAAGGAGCACGGCACCTCATGGGTCTGCGACAACTGCCTCTCGGCTGTCAAGGCCGAGACCCTCAAGCTTATAGAGGACTTCCTGATGCCGGATTTCGGCTTTGCTGCGAACGAGATATCGGTAAACTTCAGCGGCAACCGCGGCTACCACGTGCACGTGTCGAACGATGATGTAATGGCGCTCGACGGCAATGCCAGGAAGCAGATAAGCGACTACATCACTGGCAGCGGCATGCGCATAGAGAGCTTCTTTCCCACCATAGGGCAGAAGGGCGTGCGCCTTGAAGGCCCCAAGCCAACGGACTATGGCTGGGGCGGCAAGCTTGCCAGGGGCATGGTGGCCGCGCTGAACAGCGGCACAGATGCCCTTACCGCGCTAGGCATAGGTGCAGCAGAGGCCAGGTTCATCGAAAGGAACAAGGCGGCAGTGATACTTGGCATAACTACTGGCAACTGGGACAAGATAAGGATAACCAGGAAGGCGGAGTTCTGGGCCAATGCAGTGAAGAGCATGACCATACGGCAGAGCGACTCGATAGACAGGAACGTCACGAACGATCCCTCGCACATGCTGAGGGTGCCTGAAACGCTCCACGGCGACACTATGCTTGTTGCGAGCCGCATAGGCTCGGTCAAGGCTCTCGATAAGTTCGAGCCGATGAGAGACGCGATAGCGTTTCTCGGAGGCACTATGCTGGTCCATGCCGCAAAGGTGCCAGAGTTCAGCATGAATGGGATGAGCTTCGGCCCCTATGAGAACAAAGAGGTTGCGCTGCCCACATACGCTGCGCTCTATCTGCTCATGAAGCGCGTGGCCGCGCCAGCATGAACCGATTGCATATTTTGCCTTCGGTGGGGGGTGCGCATTTCCTTTCCGAAGAGCTTCTGATAGGTATTTATTTTGTTGCCTGGATATTGATATGATAAGATGGCCGAGCGGCTCCTTGTGCTGGCTGTTGACATAGACAACGACCTGTACCGCAAGGCGAAGAGGACCGGCCCCGTGATAGGGAAGGAGGCTAACGTGAAGGCCGCTACAGCCCTGGCTCTTGCAGACCCGCAGGACACTGACGCTAACACTATGTTCGAGGCAGTGCACAAGTACGAGGAGCTCAAGAAGGAGGGCCTCGATGTTGAGATTGCTACAATAACAGGCTCGGAGCGCGAGGGCTATGCCGCCGATGCCGAGCTCTCGAGGCAGCTGGACATGCTCCTCGACAGGCTCAAGGTCGATGCCTGCGTGCTGGTCACTGATGGCGCCAGCGACACCCGCGTGCTCCCAATACTCAAGACGCGCATAAAGGTAAACAGCGTGGACTTCGTGCGCATGAAGCAGGCCGAGCAGTTCGAGAATGCGTACTTCGCAGTGCTCGAGAAGCTCAAGGAGCCGCACTACGCGCGCATAGTGTTCGGCATACCCGCAGTGCTGCTGCTCCTATTCGCGATAAGCTACTACCTGAACTACGGGTGGCAGCTGCCCGTGGCGCTCATAGGCCTGTACCTCGTCATAAAGGGCTTCGGCCTCGAGGACGCGCTGGTATCGTCATTCAAGGGCTTCGGCTTCAGCATAAGCCGGCTCAGCTTTCTGTTCTACGTGAGCGCTCTGCTATTCTTCTTCATAGGTCTTATATTGGGCTTCGGTGCCTTTGTGCATAATCCCGTATCAAACCAGCTGTCCAGGGACTCTTACGCAGTGCAGGGCTTCCTGCTTGTGTTCCCGATAAGCATAGGCCTGTACCTGATAGGCCGCATAATGGACCTCGAGAACAGGCACATGCGCTACCGGGCCATAAACCAGGGCACGTACATAAGCTACTCCATAGTATCTCTTGCCATACTCTACGTTCTTACGGAGTGGTTCATAGGCCAGATCTACTTCTGGCAGTTCCTGCTCTGGGTGGCTGTGCTCATAGTGATAGGCTACGGCATATCCATACTTAGCGGCATGGTGAAGAGGCATGCGGTGGAGCACTCCTCGCTGAAGAACAAGAGCGTCATAAACGACATAGGCGCTTACATAGGCAAGGTCACCAGCATAGATCCGAAGCGTGGCGTCATGTCCGTGCGCACAGACTACGGCAGCACTATAAGCCTAGAGATCGACCGCATAAGCACCTCAGAGGCCGACCGCATCATAGTGCGCTGACCACGCCTTCTTAGCCCGCCAGGGTGTCATATGCATGCACAATACCGATAACATAGCGCTATACAACAACAGGAACATAGTGCTGCACGAACTCATAGGTCTGAGGGTAAAGGTGATTAAGGGGCCTTATGCCGGAAGGCGCGGCTCCCTCAAAGGCACTGTCATAAACGAGACTAAGAACACGCTTGTCATAGAGACGCGCCACGGCGCCAAAACCGTGCCGAAGACCGGCAGCGTCTTCGCCTTCGATGTAGGCACTAAGAGCTTCGTAGTTGATGGCAAGGAGATAAGCTTCAGGCCCTACGAGCGCACCGAGAAGGCCCTCAAATTCTACAAGGCCCGGAGCGCATAGTTTTTATATATTAATACCCTCATACTAAACGCAAGCCATACCTTTTGGTTTTTTGCTTTGCTACGGCAGAATGTGCGGAAACTGCATCATGTCTGCTTTTCATGCAAGTGATTGATTGGAATGCGAAGACCCTAAATGTCCGATTCACGGCAGCCTCAAGACGCACGGCGGCGAGATAGAGGGCGTCGTCGTCAGCGACCGCGCTGCGAAAACCGTAATCGTCGAGAGGCCCTATACCACGTTCCTCAAGAAATACGAACGCTCGCTCAGGAAGACCTCGCGCATAGCCGCCTACAACCCTGCGTGCATAGGTGCGAAGACAGGCGACCGCGTGGTTATAGCCGGCACGAGGAAGCTCAGCAAGACAAAGGCGTTCGTGGTCACTAAGGTAATAGCTAGGGCGGTAACATGAAGGGCTTGGCTACCAAGATATCGAAGAGCCTGGTTCCGGGCAGCATACTGACGTGCGCAGACAACAGCGGTGCCAAGACAATAATGATAATAAATAAGATCGGGAAGGCCGGCTCCCACAAGAGGCTCGCGTCCTCAGGCATAGGCGATGTGGTGCTGGCAAGCGTGAAGAGCGGCACTCCGCAATACATAAAGAAGAAGGTCCGCGCAGTCATAATCAGGCAACGCCAGCCGATGCGCAGGCCCTCAGGCATGCGCGTGAGGTTCGAGGACAACGCCGCAATACTTATAACGGATAGCGACCTGCCCGTAGCCACAGAGGTCAAGGGGGCCATGGCGCGCGAGGTTATAGAGCGCTACATCAAGCTGGCAGGCATAGCATCGAGGGTGGTATGATGATAAAGAGCAGCAAACCGCGCATGCAGAGGAAGTACCGTTACACTGCGCCAATGCATGCGAGGCAGCATTTCCTGCACGTGCACCTGAGCAAGGAGGCGCGGCAGAAGCTCGGCATAAAGGCGAGGGCGGTGCAGGTGTCGAAGGGCGATACCGTCAAGATAATGAGCGGCTCAAAGAGGGGCACGACCGGCAAGGTCACGCGCGTAAGCCTGCGCACGGGCTCGCTCTACATAGACTCCTACAAGCGGAAAGATGCCAAGGGCAAGGAGCTAAGCGTGCCTGTAAGCGCAAGCAACGTGTACATAACCGACCTGAACCTGTCAGACAAGCTCAGGGTTTCGCGGCTGAAGCCGACCCAGCAGGCGCGCTCCGCTGCGCCAGCACAGAAGACAGTACCCGCGCCTAAGGCGGAGCAGACGGCCGAAAGCGCTGCAGTTGCAAGCGCAGAGAGTGATATTCATGGCTAACAAGGGAAACAAGAGGCATATGAAGAGCCTTCACGCTCCGCAGTACTACGGTGCGCACAGGAAGGAGTACGCATACGTGGCGAAGCAGAGCCCTGGCAGGCACACGCTGGGCAAGAGCGTGCCTCTAAGCACCGCGATTGTGCGGCTGGGCATCGCAGGCACTGCGGCAGAGGCCAGGCGCGCAATCAAGGAGGGAAAGGTTGCTGTCGGCGGCAAGCCGCGCCGCAGCCCGTCGTTCCCCGTGGGCATAAACGACATCATAGCCATCAGGGGCGGGGCCAGTTACACTGTCTCAATCAATGAGCAGGGAAAGGTCTCTTTCAGTGATACCAGCGCAGACACGACGCACTACAAGGTCGTAGGCAAGTACAGGGCCAAGGGCGGCCGCATCATGGCGAGGCTGCATGATGGCACTGTGCTGGCGTTCAAGAACGCGAAGGATTTCGCAGTTGGCGATTCAGTGCTTGTCGACGCAAACATGGCGTTCAAGGGCGTCGTGCCGCTCAAGGAGGGCGCAGAGTGCTTCATAATAGACGGCGTGCACACAGGCACTAAGGGCAGGATAGCAGAGCTGAAGCCCGGCAACATGCACACCGGCGCCTCGGCCATAGTTGAGCAGGCCCAAGGCGAAAAGTTCGAGACGCTGGTAAGGAACATCATAGTGGTTGGCTGATTGGAATGGCAGAAGCAGTAAACGCTACAAATCCGATGCGCGAAGTAAGAATAGACAAGCTGGTCATAAATATAGGCAGCGGCAGCAATGACCAGCAGACCAACAATGCTAAGAAGCTTCTCGAGACAATAACAGGCGCGAGGCCCACATATGCGCTCGCCAAGAAGCGAAACCCAACGTTCAAGACATCGAAGGGCAGCAAGATAGGCGCGTTCGTGACATTGCGCGGCGCTCAGGCCACGCAGCTGCTGCCCAAGCTCTTCGCTGCGGTGGACAACCGCATAAGGCAGAGCTGCATAACCAACAATACAGTGAACTTCGGCATAAAGGAATACATAGATATAAGCGGCATAAAGTACGATCCAAGCATAGGCATGCTGGGCATGAACGTTAACATATCATTCAGGAGGCCCGGCCTGAGGACGGAGCTCAAGAAGCGTGCGGCCGGCAGGATAAAGAGGAGCCACAGGGCCATAGGAAGGGAGGAGCTCGCCAAATATCTGGGCGAGCGTTTCAAGGTAGAGGTGCAGGGCGTATAACATGAAGGTTAAGATAGAGGAGAAGTTCAAGGGCAAAGGGATGCGCAAGTGCAGGATATGCGGAGGCACCCGCGCCCTGATAAGGTCGCACAACCTCTACATATGCAGGAGGTGCTTCAGGGAGGTCGCCAAGGACCTAAACTTCAAGAAATACGGATGATGCTCATGGACAAGCTTGCCGAAGCAATAAACACAATAAAGACCAACGAGCGCGTGGGAAGGCGAGGGTGCAGCGTGCCCTCGACAAAGCTGGTGCGCGCAGTACTTGACATAATGCAGCGGAACGGCTACATAGAGGGCTATGCCGAGCGCTCGGAACGTTATACGCGCATGCTCGACGTGAAGCTCTCCAACAAGATAAACAGCATCGGCGTTGTAAAGCCGAGGTATGCCCTATCAAAGCAGGACATACAGCGCTACGAAGAGCGCTACATACCGAGCAAGGACTTCGGTATCCTCATAATATCAACACCGAAGGGCATGCTTACAAACCGCGACGCAAGGGCCGAGGCCGTGGGCGGCAGGCTTGTCGCATACATGTACTGATGATTCAATGGAAGAGGTAGAGGTGCCCGCGGGCATCGAAATAAAGATCGAAGGCAGCAAGGTCATAACGAAGGGAGCCCTCGGCGTGAACGAACGCACATTCAACTCCTCGCTCCTCACAGTTGAGAAAGACGCGAAGTCGGTTAAGATAAGCACAGTCAGCGACAAGAAGCTAGCCAGGAAGGCCAGCCAGGCCACAGTGGCGCTCGCCAACGAGGTAAGGAGCGACATAACCGGAGTCACGAAGCACTTCGAGGTGCTCATGGAGGCTGTATATGCGCACTTCCCCATGACGCTCGAGGTAAAGGGCAACGAGCTGCTCATCAAGAACATGCTTGGCGAGCGCGCTCCCAGACGCGCTGCCATAGTCGGCGCGACAAAGGTCGCGGTCAAGGGCAAGGACGTCAGGGTGTACGGCACCAGGCTGGACGACGTCGGGCAGACCGCAGCAAACATACGCCAGGCGTGCAATGTGCGCAACAAGGACACGCGCGTCTTCCAGGACGGCATATACTACCTTAGCGAGTGATGTTCATGGAATCCAAGCTCAAAGTTGCAAAGAAGCGCCATCCTAAATTCAACGTGCCTAACTACGGCGCCAAGAACAGGAAGCGCGTGCTGGAGCGCTGGCGCAAGCAGCGCGGCATAGACAACAAGAAGCGCATAAAGAAGTCTTTCACGGGTGCGGAGCCGACCATAGGCTACAGGAACCCGGAGGGGCTTAGGGGGCTGCGCGCCGACGGCAGGCGCTCTGTGCTGGTACACAGCGTAGGCGAGCTGCGCGAGCTCCTGGAGAACCCCGAGGACTCAGGCTTTGATGTGATGATCGCTGGCGCTGTCGGGGCGCGGAAGCGTGCCGCAATATCGGCGCTCGCGGCGCAGAACGGCATAAAGGTAACGAACGGTGGAACCGCATGAGCATAAAGCTTACTAAAAGGATAGCGGCCTCGATCCTCGGCAGGGGCGAGAGCGCGGTGAGGATCAGCGCGCCCTCCATCGCCGATGCGAAGAAGGCTATAACGCGCGACGATGTGCGGGAGCTGATCAAGAGGGGCGCCATATACTCGGTAAAGGAGAAGCACAACATCAGCGCGTACGGCAAGGAGCTCTCGAAGAAGCGCCTCGCCGGAAGGAAGCGCGGCCCCGGAAGGAGGCACGGAACCTACAAGGCGCGTACAGGCATAACATACATGAAGAAGGTGCGCGCCCAGAGGCGCGTTTTGCTCCAGCTGAAGAGCGCTGGCACGATAAACAACGAGATGTTCAAGGGCTTCTACGCGCTGGTGAAGGGCGGCACATTCACAAGCAAGGCCACGCTACTCAATCACATAAAGAGCAAAGGCGTCGCGATAGACGACGAGTCATTCAACAAACTGAAGCATTCGTGATATTCATGAGGATAAGAAGGATAAGACGCGTGAGGGCGCTGACGGACTACAAGAAGCGCGTGGCGCTGCTCAAGGGCAGGCTGCCCCGCGTTGTCGTGAGGAAGAGCAACAGGTCTGTGACAGCGCAGCTTGTAGTTTATGAGCCTGACGGCGACAAGGTTGTCGCCAGTGCGAACTCGAGGGAGCTCAGGCAGCTCGGCTGGCTGCCAAGGAGCAACGTGCCAACCGCATACCTCACCGGCATGCTGCTGGCAACGAAGCCCAAGGCCAAGGGCGTAGGCAAGGTGGTGCTCGACACCGGCATAAGCAAGCCTGTCAAGTCGAACGTGCTGTTCGCCGCAGCGAAAGGGTGCGCGGACGGCGGCATGGAGCTCATAAACTCCATAGAGTTCGACCCTGGAAGGCTTGCGGGCAAGCACATATCTGCGTATGCCGCATCTGCTGCGGGCAACGGAAAGATGTTTTCAGATTACAAAGATGCGGGCATAGACCCGGCCAAGATAGACGTCCTGTTCGAGGACATAAAGAAAAAAATATCAGGCAAGTGATTGATTGCGCAGATTCACACCACGTAGGGAAAACGAAAAGGAGCGCTTCAACGTTGAGGCGTGGGAGCCTGCCACAGAGCTCGGCAAGGCGGTCAAGGCACGGCAGGTAACATCAATAGAGGAGATATTTGCATCGGGCAAGCGCATAGAGGAAGTTGGCATAGTTGACGCGCTCCTGCCCGAGATAAAGAGCGAGATAATAGACATAGCAAGCGTGCAGCGTATGACCAGGAACAACCGCAAGCAGAAGTTCAGGGTCACGGCTGTGGCGGGCGACGGTCATGGCCATGTAGGAGTAGGCGCTGCCAAGGACGTAGAGATAAGGGCAGCGATGGATTCTGCCATAAACGCGGCCAAGCGCAACATCGTGCCAGTATTGCTGGGCTGCGGCTCCTGGCAGTGCACCTGCGGGCAGCAGCACAGCCTCCCGTTCGCGGTCAAGGGCAAGTGCGGCGGAGTCACGGTGCTGCTCAAGCCGGCGCCAAGAGGTCTCGGCATAGTGGCCAGCGGTCCTATCAAGACCATGCTGGCGCTGGCGGGCGTCAAGGACGTGTGGAGCTTCTCAACAGGCAGGACGCGCACCAAGTACAACACGCTCATGGCGGTGCAGAACGCATTCGAGAACACAATCAGCATGAAGGGGCTGTCGGCGTCGAGCCTCGCGAAGCAGTAGTTGTACCTTTAAGCATGCATAGGTTGACCAGGTTTTATAATAGTTAGCTAACTATTGATTCCGTTAACAATCTTGGGTATTAACATGAAGGTTTGGGTCGATAAACCGCTGTGCACGGGCTGCCAGCACTGCAAGGACGTCTGCCCCGTTGCTGTATTCGAGATGAAGAGCAGGAAGGACATGGCTGCCGCAAATTCTGACGTAGCGCCAGAAGAGCAGAAATGGAAGGGCACCAGCGATCCCGCAGTGGTGCAGAAGTGGAAGGACGTCCAGGACGGCCACAAGCACTTCGCCGACGAGAACGACGGCACGAGCGGCGGAATATCCGTTGCTGTGAACGGCGAGGCCTGCATACTCTGCCAGGCATGCCTGATACAGTGCGAGGGCGAGTGCATACACATAGTCGACGATACCGGCACAGAGTACAAGTCTATATACGCATAGACTCCAAGCCGCATCTGAATTGTGCGAGAACCCGCGCCTGCTGTTGAGGGGCTGTGCTGGCTTTGTCCAAGCTCAAGGCACGCATGCCTATGGACTTCGCGGTGCGCGACACGCACCGCTAATAACTTTCATGTCTTATTATGAGAGCCGCGGCAGCGCGGCCCGCGTTCTGGTGGTGGTATAATAGAGTACGCCAAGGAGCCTTTCAGCGACAGGGAGAGCCTGGCAGCGCTCAACCCCTTCGTCAGGAAATGGTTCGAGAAGAACTTCGAGGAGCTCACGCCGCCCCAGAAGTACACATTCAGGCTCATAGCCGATAGGCGCAATCTCATAGTGTCGGCGCCAACCGGCTCCGGCAAGACCATGTCGGCATTCCTCTCAATAATCGGCGCCCTGTTCGACAGGGCGCTTAGAGGGGAGCTAGAGGAGAAGGTATACTGCATATACGTATCGCCGCTCAGGGCGCTGAACAACGACATCTACAGAAACCTTGCGGTGCCTCTCAGCGAGGTATACACCATGATAAAGAGGCAGAAAGGCGTCGACATAATACGTGACAATATACGCGAGGTGACCATAGCGGTGCGCACGGGCGACACCACCCAGCAGGAGCGCAGGCGGCAGCTTGCGCACCCCCCGAACATACTGGTCACTACCCCCGAGAGCCTCGCTATACTGATAAACTCCGAGAAATACGCAGAGAACCTCAAGTCGTGCGAATACATAGTGATAGACGAGCTGCACGAGCTCGCCAACAACAAGCGCGGCGTGCACCTCTCGCTCTCTGTGGAGCGCCTTGAAGCGCTCATCGGGCACAGGACAGTGCGCATTGGGCTCGGTGCAACGCTCTACCCGCAGGAAGAGGCAGCCAAGTTCCTGGTGGGGTTCGAGAACGGTGCACCGAGAGACTGCGTGATGGTCGACGCCTCGTGGAGCAAGAAGCTCAACGTGATAGCCAAGAGCCCGGTCAGGGACATGATATACACGGACAGCGCAGTAGTGGAGAAGAGGATGTATGACGAGATAAACAAGATAATAAAGAAGGCGAAGACAACTCTAATATTCACCAACACAAGGAGCGGCACCGAGCGCGTGGTTTTCAACATCAAACGCAGGTTCGGCTACAGCGAGGACGTCGCGGCGCACCACGGCTCGCTCTCCAGGGATTCGAGGCTCGAGGTCGAGGACCTGCTCAAGAAGGGCGCGCTAAGGTGCGCGGTCTCGTCGACCAGTCTGGAGCTCGGCATAGACATAGGCACGATAGACAATGTAATACAGCTCGGCTCGCCGAAGAGCGTCTCCAGGGCGGTGCAGCGCATAGGCAGGGCAGGCCACTCGTTCAGGGCGGTCGCAAACGGCGAGATGATAGTGCTGAACCGCGACGACTTGGTAGAGTGCTCTGTCATGCTCGACGCGGCGCTCAAACACCATCTCGACGCATTCGTGGTGCCGAAGAATCCGCTCGACGTGCTGGCGCAGCACATCGTGGGCATGTCGCTCACCAAGAAATGGGGCGTGGACGAGGCCTATGAGGTAATAAAAAGGGCATACGCCTTTTCTACGCTGGAAAAATCAGACTACATGGCACTGCTGGCATACCTGGCCGGAAGCTACGTGGGCCTAGAGAGCAGGCATGTATACGCTAAGATCTGGTATGATGAGAATGAGCACATGTTCGGCAGGCGCGGCAAGCTCGCGAAGCCGATATACATGCTCAACCTTGGCACAATACCGGACGAGGTCGCAGTCAACGTCTTCCTCATGGGCAGCGAGAGGTGGATAGGCAACATAGAGGAGGAGTTTCTCACGAAGCTGAAGCCCGGCGACATATTTACGCTGGGCGGCAGGCTGTACAAGTTCGACCACGCGAGGGGCATGCGCGCCTACGTTGCGGAAGCGAAGGGCGTCTCGCCCACGATCCCACCATGGTTTTCTGAGCAGCTGCCCCTGAGCTTCGAGCTCGCCAATGCTATAGGCGAGTTCAGGAAGAGCATGGCAGATGCGGTAAGCGCCTCGATAAAGGACAGGGAATCGGCAAGCATGAGGTCATTCATCAGGCGAGGCATCATACCAAAGGACGTAGAGGCATTGCTTAAGGCCATGCCGATCGACGCCAACGCGAGGCACGCCATATTCGGCTACTTCATGGAGCAGGTGCTGTTTGCGGGCGCAGTCCCCAACAACAAATTCATACTGGTCGAGGAGACATCTGAAGAGGATTCAGATTCTGAATACATAATCTTCCACTCGCTGTTCGGGAGGCGCGTCAACGATGCGCTCTCTAGGATAATAGCGATAGAACTGGGCGACATACTGGGCGAGGACATAGGCATAATGATAAACGACAACGGCTTTGTGCTTAGCGTGGAGAAGGGCAGGCGCTCCCTAGGCAAGCAGCTCGCCAAGGCGATAGGCGCCGCAGTAAATTCGGACGCGCGGCATCTGCTCAAGGACAACATACGCAGGACAGAGTTGATGAGGCGGCGCTTCAGGCACGTGGCTGCGAGGAGCTTCATGATACTCAGGAACTACAAGGGCTACAAGCAGCCGGTGGGACGACAGCAGATCAACGCGCAGCTGCTGCTCAGCGCCGTCGAGAGCATAGACCCCAATTTCCCAATACTCAGGGAGACATACAGGGAGATACTGGACGACGTGATGGACCTGCCTAGGACTAACGAGGTGCTAGAGGGGCTGAAGAGCGGCGCCATAACATACGACATAATCAAGACGCCGAGCCCAAGCCCGTTCGCGCACAACATGCTGACGTTCGGCCATGCGGACGTGATACTGATGAGGGACAGGCAGGCGTATCTGAAGAAGCTCCACAGGCTTGTGATGAGGCGCATAAGCGGTGCGGCGAAATGATGCTCGACAGCGACATAGAGCTCCTTGAGGGCATGCCCATAGCATACATAGGGAGCATGCGCGCACTGGCCGTTGCGGACATGCATCTCGGCTACGAGGGTGTCATGGCAAAGGGCGGCACCCTGATACCGAAGGTCAACTTCAGGAAGGTGACCGAGCTGCTGTCCAGGGCCCTGGCAAAGACTGGCGCGCGAAGCATAATAGTGGATGGCGACATAAAGAACGAGTTCTCGACCGTTGACATAGAGGAATTCAACGAGCTCTACGACCTGATACAGTTCGCCAAATCAAAGGAGGTGCATCTCGTCCTGATAAAGGGCAACCACGACAACTTCGTAGAGCGCTACAAGGAGCCGTTCAAACTCGAGATATACCGTCAGGAGGCCGCTCTCGACGGCTATCTCTTCTTCCATGGGGAGGAGCTGCCCTCAAATGTGCCGGCGCGCACGAAGCTCTTAATTATGGGGCATGAGCACCCAGCCATAGCGGTATACAGCGCAATAGGCAGGAAGGAGAAGCTGCGGTGCTTCCTCTACGGCACATACAAAGGCAGGCGCCTGCTTGTTCTGCCAGCGATAAACTACTTCGCCTCAGGCACAGAGATAAACCTGCGCGACAAGGGCGAGCTCCTATCGCCGGTTTTCAGGCAGGTGGACGTAGACAGCATGCATGCGATAGCTATAGGGTACGGCTCCACGATTGATTTTGGCACCATAGGCCAGCTGCGCGAGGCCGCATACGCGCCCGTGCACTGATCATATCCAGGGAAGCACGTTCACGAGAAGGAAGAAGAGCACAAGCCCCGTCAGCGCTCTGACCACGCGCTTGCTTCTCACGCTTGTTGAGTATATGCGCCAACCATCAAGGCCGGGTATAGGGAGCAGGTTGACCACCGCCACAAGGAAGTTCAGCATGAACAGAAGCGCGAACAGCGTGTAAAAGAAATACACTGACTTGTACAGGAGCGTTGGCGTTACAGCTCTGGTAACTGCGCCGACCTCTATGCCTATCAGGCTGTGCGTCGAGTCGTTGGAGCGCATGGATGTCAGCGCGTACGAGCCAGTGCTGGTCACTATGTTTATCACTGAGCCAGGTGTCTCGTTAGAGGCGAACTCCTCGAAGCCTGCTAGGTTGCTGACGCGATATCCGTTCCACGAGATTACCTGCGAGCCGGGCTGTATCACATTGTAGGCCGGATATCCTGGTATGGTGCCAGTTATGATAACGCTCTGCTGGTAGATGTGCTGCACCACGTACGGTATCATAATTATCATCGGCACGAGGAACACCAGCATCAGCAGGAAGTTCGATGATACGCCAGCCGAGAGTATCTCGTTCTGCTGGATGTCAGGCAGCCTGGCCACCTGCTTCTCGTCGGGCTCCACGAATGCACCAACAGGTATCAGGCCGAACACCAGCACGCCAACGGACTTCAGCTTGACCTTGAACATCGAGGCCAGCACACCGTGCGACATCTCGTGCACGACCAGTATGATTATCAGAGCAGCAATGCCCGCGAACAGCGGCGTGTCTACGCCGGGTATGAGCGGCGCAACGCCGGGCACCTGGTTAGATATAGGTGCAAGCGAGGAGGTGCTTACTGCCCTCACTACTGAAAGCAGTATGTTGTAGGAATTGAGCGCCAGCAGGTAGAACATGTAGCCGGAGAACCCAGCCACGAACGTGGCAGCGTGGAGCGCGTACTCGGCTGCACCTCCGCTCAGCGCCTCCGCGACGAACGTGGATAGTGAGGGCAGCTGCTGCGCTGCCGGCACGTATCTCTGTAACGGCGCTATGTTTATGAACAGCACGGAGTAGCTCAAGAATGGCAGCACGAAGAACATTATGATGAGGAGCGAGACAAGGCCCACGGCGTAGAGGCGCTTGCTTATCCTGCCCCTGAGCAGCGGATAGGCCAGCACTCCGAATCCCAGCACTATGCCCCAGAGCGCCAGCGAGTGCCAAAACTTAGCATGGCCTCTGGCGATCCTGCGCACCGTTGCTATGCCGCCGGAGCCGCTCAGCATGTACAGGCCGTAACCCCCGTGAAGCGAGAATAGGGCCTTGATTGCAGTGCCGCTGAGCACGAGTGCAACAAGCGCCCCAATCCATTGCACAGCCGCGCCGAGATACGAGGCGGAGTACAGATAGTAGAGAGCGGCTATGGTCGCTATGAAAACAGCGATACCAGAGGCGTACGACGCACCAGAGTTCTTATGGTCTTTCTTATTGAGCATCAGCAATCAGCCGCAACAATCCACTATATTTGAGAGGCGAAAGGATTTATATGCCTCGCCGGTCACAACGGCACATTTTTAATAGAGAAGAGGGGAAATATATTGGGGGATTTGATGGAGGACTGCGAGCTGTGCGGCCGGCCTACAGAGCACGTGTATGTAGTTGATGTGGAGGGCGTGGAGCTGAGGGTCTGCCCGAGGTGCGCCAAGGGCAAGAAGGTGGTGAGAGACGAATCAGTTCCAGCCAAAGCGCCAAAGCCCGGGCGCGTGCAGCATGCGCAGCACGCTGAGCTACAGCTCGTTGATGACTACGGCGCAAGGATAAGGGCAGGCCGCGAGTCTATGAAGATACCGATGAGGGTGCTGGCGGAGATGCTTAACGAGAAAGAGACTTTCTTATCAAGAGTCGAGGAGCAGAAGACAGCGCCTCCTGAAGCGCTGGTAAAGAAGCTAGAGAAGGCACTTGGCATAAAGCTACTCGAGGAGCCTGCGGCCGAGGCCAGTGAGAGTGCCAGGCGCGGAAAGGAGAATGCCACTCTCGGGGACTTCGTGGGCTAGGCGTTCAAAATGTCTGTCGACCTTAGCAAGCTGGTGGTGAGGCGCAAGATAACTGTCGACGAGCTGAACGACCGCGTTATAGCTGTAGACGCCTACAACGTGCTCTACCAGTTCCTCTCGATAATAAGGCAGCCGGACGGCACGCCGCTCATGGACCAGAATGGAAACGTGACCAGCCACCTCTCCGGGCTCTTCTACCGCACAATAGAGCTGATAGAGCATGGAGTCAAGCCGATTTACGTGTTTGATGGCTTGCCATCAATGCTCAAGCAGAAGACCATAGAGGCGCGCATGCAGAGGCGCGCCTCAGCGTACGAGGCCTGGCAGCAGGCCAAGGAAGCTGGTGCAGTGGAGCAGGCGCGCACCTACGCGCAGCAGAGCTCCAGGGTCGACAGGCGCATAGTGGACTCGTCAAAGCAGCTCCTTGAGCTCATGGGCGTGCCGTACATAAATGCGCCTGGTGAAGGCGAGGCGCAGGCTAGCTACATGTGCGCCCACGGCCTGGTGTACGCTGCAGCGAGCCAGGACTACGACACACTGCTTTTCGGCTCGAAGAACGTGGTCCGCAACCTCGCACTCTCTGGCAGGCGCAAGCTGCCCAAGAAAAACATATACATAGAAGTGCAGCCCGAGCTGGTCAACCTGGACGAGACTCTCACAAGCCTGGGCATAACCAGGCAGCAGCTCATCTGGATAGGCATACTGCTGGGCACTGACTTCAACGAGGGCATAAAGGGTGTGGGCCCGAAGACCGCGCTCAAGGCCGCGAAGTCTGCGCGCAGCCTGGCAGACATAAAGGACTTCGCTAAGTCGAAGGGCGGGGAGTTCGAGCTCGACGTGGCAGAGGTGGAGCAGTTGTTCACAAAGCCAGAGGTCACGGAGCTGGAAAGGTCGTACATAGCGGCGGCGCTAGATTCAAAGGCTGATGCCGAAGGCATAGTACGCTTCATGTGCGACGAGCACGGCTTCAGTAAGGAGCGCGTTGCAAAGTACGCACAGTTGCTGGAGAAGCGGAAGGGCTCCGCACGTCAGGCCGGCATATCGTCATGGGTCAGTTAAGCGCACCGGAAGCCCATTTTCCGAAAGGTACCCGCCTGGTATTTAAATCAGTGCAACGGAAAATAAACTCTAGTGGGATGCCAAATGGCCAAGAATGAGGGCAGCATAAAGATAGATCTCGGTGCAGCGCCTGACATAAACACGCTTTTCAGCAGCATAATAAAGGACCTCTCCAGCGAGTTCAGCGAGTTCAGGGATTTCGACATGCCAATAGTGCTGTCGTTCAAGCTGCGCATAGATAACGGCGCAGCAGTAATAGAGAGCATCAGCGCAAGCCCCTCGCAGCCAGAGCCTGCCCATCAGCGCACTCCATATCCAAAGGGAACTCAGCGGCGCGCGGGCCCGCGCGGGCCGTCGCAGAGCGATGTATACTCGCGTGACAGGGAGCCGCTTCTCGAGGTGTCAGAACAGAACGGCGTGGCATCTGTCGTCGCAGAGCTTATTGGTGCCCTCAAGGAGACGATAAAGATAACCGCAGAGGGCAATTCCATAAGGATACGCGCCTCTACGAGGTACGGGCCGTTCGACAAGCAGCTCGAGCTTTCGGGCAACGTCAACCCAAACACCACAATAGCGCGCTACAACAATGGCGTGCTAGAGATAACAGCCCCGCTCAGCAGGGAGCGCAACGGCAAGGCTATTATAAAGCTATCATGAAAATGCTCCTTCTATAGGTGTTTTTATGCAAAAGAGCGTTACAAGATCCAACAGGAAGATAGGCAAGGCCTACAGGAATGCAAAGAAGCTGAAGAGGATCAGGAAGCCGCACAGGAAGAGGCTCAAGGCCGTGGGCCGGCGCTGAGCTCATACGATGTCCACGTACATCTTGTCGTTGAACTCGTACGCTGTTGAATTGTCGTCGATTCCAAGCTCCTTCAGCATCGCCTCCCTGTCTGCAAGCTCCTTTATGCCGTCCCTTATGTCAAGCAGGTAGAGCTTGCTGTTGTATTCGTAATAAACAAACACGCTTCTGGTGCTGTCCCTGATGCTCATCAGCACCTTTGCCGATGGGTTGCCGAGCTTTATCAATAGGCTGCACAGGAGCACGCACTTGTCCACCACGTCGCCCATGCCGAACGTCAGCGTGTCAGCAGGCAGGAGCCAGAACTGGAGCGGCAGCGTCGCGTCAGCTATCCTGTCCCTGACGAACGCCAGCGCCTCAACGCTCGCATCGTAAAAGCCGCTCTCGTAGGTGTAATGGTCGAAGTCGTCCATTATCTCCTTCGCTTTGGCAGCAACCTTCTCGTTGTTCGGCGTTACCAGCGTGGGCAGCTCCGCAACTGAGATGCTCTCCTGGTCCTCGATGTAGCTCTTGTAGCGCTGTATGACTGCCAGATAGAGCTGGCTCAGGCTGCCCTGCCTTTCGGCCTCGTTGTCTTCCATGCTTATACATGCCATACTGCTCTGGAAAGGGATAAAATTGTTCCCTGTCGTAGTAATGCAGCCGCAGGAGTGCGTCCATGAAGAACAAGGAGCTGGCAGAGATATTCGAAGAGATAGCGGACATGCTGAGCATAGACGAGACCAAGACCTCGAGGTTCGAGGTCAGGGCCTATCAGGCGGCCGCGCTCAACATATCAGGCCTGCAGGAGGACATAGAGGACATATACAGGCGCGGCGGCACCAAGGCGCTCATGGAGGTGCCCGGTGTTGGCAAAGGCATAGCCGGCCACATCGAGGAATACCTGAAGACCGGCCGCATAAAGAAATACGACGCGCTGAAGAAGAAATACCCTGTAGACTTCAGCGCCCTCACCAAGCTCGAGGGCATGGGCGCCAAGAAAGCCATTGCCCTATACAGGGCGCTCGGGGTCAGGAACGTTGCGGATCTCGAGAAGGCTGTAGAGGCCCACAAGGTGCGGACGCTTGAGGGCTTCGGCGAGAAGAGCGAGGAATCCATAGCGAAGAGCATCAGGCTCGCCGAAGGCACAGGAGGACGCATGCTACTTGGCGATGCGCTGCCAGAGGCAGAATCGATAGTGAGGACGCTCCTCGGCAGCGGACTTGTCGGGGATGCGCTTGTGGCGGGCTCCGCACGGCGCATGCGGGAAACCGTCGGCGACCTGGACATTCTGGCGCTGGCGGAGAACGGCAAGGCTGTGATGGACTTCTTCGGGAAGCTGCCAATGGTGGAGCGCACCATACTGAAAGGCCCTACCAAGACCACAGTGCAGCTCAAAATAGGCCTGACGTGCGACCTCCGCGTGATAAAGCCGGAGAGCTTCGGCGCTGCAGTGCAGTACTTCACAGGCAGCAAGGCGCACAACATAGCGACGCGCAAGATAGCCATAGCGAGGGGCTACAAGCTGAACGAGTACGGCCTGTTCCACAGGAACGGCAAGATAATCGCCAGCAAGGACGAACACGAGATATACGCCAAGCTCGGAATGGAGTGGGTGCCGCCGGAGATGCGCGAGGACCGCGGCGAGATAAGGCTCGCGCAGGAGCACAAGATACCGACGCTGGTTGAGCTCAAGGACCTCCAGGGCGACCTGCATACTCACACCAAGGAAACCGACGGAATGAACACGCTGGAGGAGATGGCCGGTGCAGCGCTCAAGGCCGGCCTTAAGTACATAGCCACAACAAACCACACGAAGAGTCTCCGCGTGGCGAGAGGCATGGACGAGAAAGGGTTCGCGAAATTCTTCGTGCAGGCCGATGCCTTGAACAAGAAATACGACGGCAGGTTCACGATCCTCAAGGGTGCGGAGGTCGACATACTGAAGGACGGCAGCCTCGACCTCGACGCAAACACCCTCAAGGGCATGGACTGCGTAGTCGGGGGCGTGCACTCGGCATTCAACATGTCAGAAGCGGAGATGACCAAGCGTATAATAACCGCAATGGACTCCGGGCTCATGCACGTGCTGGCCCACCCCACCGGCAGGGTGATAGGCGTGCGCGACGCATACCCCGTCAACGTCGGCGACCTCGCCGACGCAGCAGAACGGAACAGAGTACTGCTTGAGATAAATGCGTATCCCAGCAGGCTCGACCTCAACGACACTAACATCATGGAGGCCGCGAAGAGGAATGTGATGTTCTCGATCGATTCCGATGCGCACAACACGACGCACTACGCAATGCTGAGGTACGGCGTGGGTACAGCGAGGAGGGGCTGGCTCGAGAAGGGGCGCGTGGCTAACACGCTGCCACTTGAAAAGCTTAAAAGGCTTCTGCAGAAATAGTACGATGGTGCATGCAGTGAAAGCGCAATCAGCAATGGAGTATCTGATGACCTATGGATGGGCCATACTAATCATAGCAATAGCGCTCGCAGCGCTTTACTCCCTTGGTATTTTCAACTCCAATACCTTCACACCCAAGGCGCAGCCGGGCTCGTGCAGCGTCTACAGGCCGTACGGCGCTGGCTCGACGCAGTTCATCAGCACCGAGGGTACGTGCAACGGCGAAGAACCGAAGTTCGTTGCTCAGTTCAACGGCGCGAGCAGCTACATCTCCACAGGTACTTCAAGTACATTCAATTTCGGCGCTGGATCAACGGTGTCAATAACGGCGTGGATTTACCCACAAAGTAACAGCGCGCAATCCAGAGAAATAGTAGCCCAGTCCAGCAGTACGGGATACGCATTTGACCAGTATGGTTCGCAATTATTGTTCGCCGCAAACGTGCTGAACCCGGCCGCCACATCAACCTTTTCTACTGGGTTGGCAATGAACACATGGAACTTTGTCGGCGTAACATATAACGACGCTACTGGCGTGGTTACATTCTACATCGATGCTTTAAGCAATCAGCAGTCTTTGGCAAAAAATCAGATGGCGGCAACAACAAACACACTTTGCATAGGCAAATACTGCCCAGGGAATAGCAACTATGTCGATGGCTTCCTTTCTAACATCCAGATCTACAACACAGCTCTGACGCAATCAGAGATGACTGCCCAATACAATACCGGCATAGGTGGTGCGCCGATAAAGCTGCAGAACCTCATTGGATGGTGGCCGCTCAACGGCAACGCCAACGACTACAGCGGCGATGGTAATGACGGCACCACAACCAACGTCATATACACCTCGTCATGGGAGTCTAGCTACACGCAGCCCTGATATGTATTAGAGGAACCGCGAGAGGTTGAACTGCCGGTCGGGCACCTCCTGAACTGTGCCTATGCCGCCGAACACTGTCTCTATCTCGTCCTTTAGCAGCGCGATGCGCTGCTTTATGTAGGGCTCGAGGTCGTATCTGTCGGCAAGCTTTATCGCTGTGTCGAGATACTTCTCTATGCCGCCTTTCGATATCGTCAGCACTAGCTTGCCGCCGCAGCGCGTGCATTTGCCTATTAACGGCACGCGCCTGTACTTGGCGTTGCAGTTCACGCACCTGAACTCCTGCCTCGAATACGAGTGCAGGTTGCCCATGAGATCGGGGATGAAGTGGCTGAGTATGAGCCTGCGCGCAGTGTCCTTCCTGTCTACCGAACAGAGCCTGTCGGTGAGCTCGAACTGCATCTCTATCTTGTCCTGCATCGTCTTCAGGGTGGTGTAGGAGCTCTTCTTCGGCGACCCAGCAATGGAATCCACGCTGCTCTCCTGCGTGAAGCCCAGGTTAGTGAACACGCTCTCGCTCCCGAGCCTTCCGCCCACTAGCTCGACGCTAAGCTCGCCTGGAGGCGCATACTGCGCCGCCTTCTCGTAGAACTCGAGGCCGTAGCTCTGCACAACTTCCATGGCGTGCACCTCGTCGTCGACTTCCTCGGGCCTTATGTTCACCGACAGTATGAGCGGCGCGTCCATTGTACCGCCAACAGTAGTCGGCAGGTAGCTCCTCGAGAAGTTCAGCAGCGCATCGAGGAGCAGCATGGTGGTATCCTCGTCGCCGTCGCAGTTGCGCCTGCGCGCCGATATCGTATAAGGGTGTGCGAGGCCTACGTTGGCCTCTGTAAACCCTATTATCCTGTTGAGCACGCCAGCAGATGTGTGGGGTGCCAGCGTTATGACATACTGCCCTATCAGATCCTCTATCTTATCAGCCCTGTAAAATGGCTCAAGCCCATAATACTTCACGAGGAGCGCATCCACGAACTTCGCCACCCCGAGCATGTACTGTGCGCCTCTCATGTTGAGTATGACGTCCTGGTGCCTCAGCTCAAGCAGCTGGTTCTCGTCGGTAAGCTCATTGCCCATGTAGTCGTGGGTATAGTCGAGCTCTTTGAGCCTGCCTATGCTCGTGCCAGCCTCTTTCGGATAGAAGTGCGTTATCGGCGCGTCTGTAGCGTCGAATCTCGCAGTGCCGTCCTTGAATATGTAGACGTTGTTCAGGCTCCTGAGTATGCCCTTCTCTAACGGCTCTGCAATCTTGTTCTTGCTGACCAATCCCTTTACACCCTTTACCAGCTTTGGCATCCCGGAAATGCCGAGCCTAGCCAGCGCAGCGTCGACATCCTCGACGAGCGCCACGGTCTTCATCTCGCTTGCTTCCGCCTCGCCGCTGCACCTTTCGCACGTCCTGCTGGTACCCATGGCGCCGCAGCTCCTGCACCTGTATATTACATCGGCCCTGCTGTGGTGCCTGTAGCAGTATGGGCCGCTGATGTATTCGCCGCCCTCCTTGCATCTGTAGCGCGCCATCTCTACGGTTATGCCGGGAGAGCCGAACTTCCTGGATTCCTGCACGTAGGCCTTTGAGAGGCTCCTCTCCTTGCCGCCGTATTCGCCTATCGGGAAAAGTATGTTGGGCGCGGGCTTCATGAGCCTCTCCCTTGCTTTCTCGGGCCTGCCCATCCTGCCGCCTACTCTGGTAGAGCGCCTCATTATCCTGAAGGGCGCGACCGCGTTGAGCATCTCAAGCACCCCAGCCCCGTCATTGTAGTTGTCGAGGGCCTTAGCATCGATGTTAAGCCTGCCGTCCTTGACAAAGCCAAGGCTGCAGAGCAGGCTCTGCGCATCGCTCCCGTGCACCTCTATGCTAGAGCCGTTGTCTGTGTGCGGTATGCACATGCTCTCGAATGCATCGCGTGCATTTGGCACGTCGTCGCCCTCAATGGTTATGCGCTCCACTCCGAACACGCTCTCTGAATTGGCCTCTATCTTGGCATCGAGCAGGCTCTCGGCCAGGTCCCTGAGCCTTGCTGCGCCAACGTCATAGTAGTCGTAGATGTAGAGAGGGTGCATCGGCACTCTGTAATCATTCGAGAACGCATAAGCCTCCTCGAAGCTCTTTACCGCAGGCATGCCGCCGTTGTACCCAGCTGCGCGCAGCTGCTCGTACCAGTATTCTTCAACGTAGCTCGATGGCAGCATGGGCGTGTTCGTCTTCTTGAAATCACCATACGTTACCAACATGTCGCCGACCGCGAGTATCTTCTTGATGCGCCCCTTCAGGCTCCTGGCCTGCTCCGCGCTGTTCACCCTGAAGGCCTCGCCGGTATCGAGCTTTACGAACGGCCCCTCTATGCTGTCCACAGGCATGGCGATGCAGCCCTTGCCGGGCTTCTCTACCTTGAGCTGGGTTCCAACGGCTATGAAATCGTCAAGTATGCACATAGTTGCAGGGCTGAAGCCCTTTGCAGCTATGCCCGTGAGCCTGCTCCTGCCGTAGCGCAGCCTGAATGCGCCAGCGTGCTCCGGGTACGCGAACACTGGCCTGCCGGCGACGAGCTCCTGCAGGAACACTGCATCTCTGGATTCATCAGCCATCTCTTGCGGCTGCGTGCTCACGTGCTTCTCCACCTTTATCACATTGTTGAGCCAGCTCCAGTCGAGGCCGGCGTTCTTGGTGTGCTTGAGCACGCTTTTCGCCTTCTGGGCTATGCCCTCGCATGTCACCAGGCACACGCCGCTGCGTATCCTGTTCGAGAGCATAACGGGCTTGCCGTCAGCATCCAGCCTCTGTATGTTCCTGCGTATGCTGACCTCGAGCTGCTCGCTCGGCAGTCCATCTATGCATACCGGGCAGTTCTCAAGTATGGCGCGTATGTCGTCCTCACTTGGCTTGTACTGCAGCCTCGCGACTCTTGCGTCGTAGAGCTGTATCTCCTCTATGTAGCGCTCTATCTCGCTCTGCTGGGCCTTGTAGTTGCCTATGCCGAGCAGGCGCCTGCCGTAGTCCGCAAACGCTACCGAGAGCGCAGCGGCCGTGCCTCCTGCTCCCCTTATTGGCCCGGCATAGATCACTGCGGCGTAGTCGGAGCCGTCGGCATTCCTGTGCAGCTCAACTCCTTGCACGCCTTCTGTCGGGGCAACGAGCACGCCCTCGGTCATCACGGAAAGGCCTACCCTTACAGCGAGCAGCAGCCGCTTGTCCTTCGGCATAGCGAAGCGCTCGTTTGTGCATAATTCCTTTACCATCTCGAACGCGAGCTCCTGCCTTGACTTGCCTCCGGCCTTGCTCCTCACTATATCGGCAAGGCCGTCTATGCGCATTATGCCCTCGACTCTCGCCGCGAGGTCGGGCGCCGGCCTTATCTCTACCTCCGCTTCCGGGTCGTAGCCCATGGCGCGCGCCCTGCTCGCCACGCCGTACGCCCTCTGGAAGTCCTTTGCGAAAAGCTCGAAGTACTCGTTGGTGTTCATGTGACGGCCTGGCTGAAGTCTATGCTCTCGAACGACATGCTCCTGGTGTCGTAAACAGGCAGTATGCACGGCGTAGGCATGTGGCCCTGCTTTATCTGGAAATCCGTGCGTGCCTGCCAGGTGCCGCTGTTCACTATACCCACGCCGTGGTAGTTGGCAGTGCCGTTCTTGTGTATGTGGCCCATGTGAAGTATGTCGGGCACGGTGTCTATGACTAGATTGTCGTTCTTCGAAGGCACCACTATGTTGCCCGCATATATTGGCGAGAGGTGGCGCCTCCTTAGTATCTCTATCATGGCCCGCTCTGGCCTTGCGTAGCTCATGTTCGGCACGGCGCTTATTATCGAGTCCAGCGAGGTGCCGTGGTATGCAAGCACGTCGAGATCGTGCAGCTTGAGCATGCTAGGATTTGACACCATGTGCACGTTGTCCTTCTTGAAGTCGCCTATGAGCTCCTGCGTCAGCGGCGGCTGCGGCTCAGCGCGCTGCACCGCGTCGTGGTTGCCCGTGAGCACGAATACGTGTATGTAATCTGGTATTGCGTCCATGTACTCGAAGAACATCCTGTACTGCGTGTACATGTCGAGCACCGCGAGGTCGCGGTCCTGGTTAGGGTAGACGCCTATGCCGTCGGCGATGTCGCCTCCCACGACTATGTACTTGATCCTGCCTGCGAGCTCGCTGCGCTTGCCCGAACCGTCTCCGTTGAGCCAGCTTATCATCTTCGAGAAGTTCTTGTCCATGAACAGCTTGCTGCCCACGTGCACGTCGGATATGAACGCTATTGCTACATCGTCCTCTATGCGCTTCTGCACCCTTATCGGCACATCGGGCCATATGAGCTCGTTCGCTATGACGAACGGGCCCGATATCTTGCCCTTGACTGCCAGGGCCTCGTCGTTTATTATCGAGGCCGATCTTTCGAACAGCTCCTTCGCGGACTGCGAGGTGCCGTTCATGAACATGACCTTGGCGGAGCCCGTCTCATCCTCTATCTCGACCAGCACGTTCCCGTTCTTCGTGGTGAATTTCCTCGACACAAGACCCATGATGTAGACTTCGCGGCCGCTCGCGTAGCTCTTGAGCGCCTCGAGGCTCTGCAGCGCATTCCCCATCTGCGCCGCGTGCTGCGCCATTATCGTGCGCATGCGCCTGAGCCTGTCGTTGAAGTAATCAACAAAATCGCTCACAGCGCCGTGGGCGTGCTCGGCCTGCCTGTTGTGTATTGAGTAGTTGGCATCTATCTCGGCCGCCATGGGCTTGAACGTAAGCGGCCTCTCTATCTCTATGGGCATAGGCACCTTCTCTCCCAGTATGCCCTGCACCGTATCAGCAAGCTGCTCGTTGCTCACCACAACAAGCTCACCCTCCCTGCCGAGCGGGGCGAGCCTCGAGGCCAGGGCGTCAAGGTCTATGCCCGCGATAGGCGAGGCATCTACGTCTGCGGCCAGCAGCAGCCCGTACTTAGACAGCTTCGCGGCCAGCTCGCCGACAAGCCGCGCGAGCTCTTGGTCTGCCATGAACGTTACTGCTTGATAGATTCAAGCATGCTCAATATGTTCCATACAACTGTGCGCGCCTGCGCCGGAAGGTTGATGTCGTTGCTCACAGCATCGAGGCTGTATATGGCTGACGATACCCTGACTATCACGTCTCCGCTTTCGTTCAGCTTCACCTTCGCTTCTGTGACTGCGCTCCTGACGTTCTTCGGCACGCTCGTGTCGCCTATGAGCGAATCCATCTGCACGTTTATCTGGTTTATAGCATCGGCTGCCTGTTTGTCATTCCCCATAGCACTCACCGTAGAACTAAGTTCCTACTCTATTGCTTTCCCGAAAACCTATTTATGCGTTTGTTCAATCCCTGGTTTGCATTACCATAAAAAGGCAAAGTAAATCGGCCGGCCGTTGTGCTATATAATCAGGCTTCATGCACCTGCTTTTCCGAATCTGATTCTGCCAGCCTTGGATTCACTTTCGGTGGTTTCTGGCTGTCCTCCCAGAGTATGCAGAACGGCACGTTTCTGAGCCTCTGCTCCCTTATGGTGCGCCGTTCGCTTTCTTCGGAGTCAAGGCGTGGAAATACCCAACTATCATTCGCGTATTTATCGGCAGCAAGCCTCGCGGCTCTGCTAAGAAGCAATCCGTCCTCATTGGTGTCAGGCACGGCATCTCTCTTGCCTATCAGGGCCAAAAACGTATTCACGATCTCCAACTTCGTTTCGGCTACGCTGCCAAGCCCTCTTCTTGCTATCCCCATCACGCTGGGAAGGCCGGCTATCCTGCCGAGCTCCTTCTTGTCTATGTTCCATATGCGCCCTATCTCTTCGGCATCCCACGGCGCAACTACAATTATGCCGTGGTAGAGCGTGGGCCCTTTGTTGAACCCGGACCGCCACTGCGCATGCCCTGCCAGCGGCTCGCCCATAAATCTTATGCTCGACCTTCCGGGCAGCTCAAGCTCATTGCTGCCTATGCCTGCGACCCGCGCTATCGCATCGGCTATGATCCTGCCATACCTCTGGTGCACCCCATACTCGGTATCGTCGGAGCCGCCATCCTGCCTCTCAGGTATTGCGATAGAATAGCATAGCACGTTAGACGACAGGTAGATCGGCCTGCCTCCGCTTTCCCTTCTAGTTATCTCTATACCGTCTGCATTCTCACGCTTGATTATGCTGGCGTCGTCGAACTTGCTGTATATGACCGATTTGCGCTTGAAATCGTAGAACCGCACCAGCATGGCCCCTGTTTCGCTGGAGCGCTCCCGCATGGCCTCATCGAGGGCCATGTTCATCGCGGCTCCGTACTCGCCGTATCCAAGATAAGAGAGTTCGGTGAAGGAGGTGGCGGCCGCTTTTCTATTCCTCTCCGCATGCATTCAACGCACCCTGAATTACGACACCCTGACTATCGCGCCACTGCTTTCGTTAAGCCTGGCTTTCTTGAAGTTGACAGCGTTCATGTTGCCTACGAGTGGATTTATCAGCGCATTTACCTGATATATGACATTGGCCGTCTGCTTGTCACTCCCAATGACACTCACCGTAGAACTAAGTTCCTACGCTATTGCTTCCCTGAGAACCTATTTATGCATTTAGGCCTTGGACTTTCTGAAGACAAGCAGATAATGCGTTTCGTAATCCTTCTCCTTGATAATGCTGAATCCCGCAGCAACGAACTTCTTTGTTACGGCGTCTTTGCTGAGCCTGATCTCGCTCGGCGGCCCATGTGCGGTGCGCGATTCGTTCCAATCGAACACGATCGCAAAACCGCCGACGCGCAGCACCCTTGCTATTTCGTTTTCGTAGCCGCTCGGCATGTCATGGAAAGAACTGCTGGAAAAGACTGCATCAACAGTGCCGCTGCCTAATGCTATTCTCTCAGTTTCGGAAAGTGTCGGCACTATATTTTCTATGCCTTTGCAGTTATCAGATAGCAGCTGCAAAAGCTCGCGGTCGTTGTCGACGGCATAAACCCTTTTGCAGTGCTCCGCAAGTATCTTTGTTATGCTGCCGTCGCCAGAACCCAAATCAACAAGCTCTTTGCTCTCTATGTAACCGGCAATCTCATCGATGACCCGCCTCATGAGAGCCAGCCTCTCGGGCGAGGCCGAGCCCCAGTGCATGTGGTGCCCGTGCCGCGAATCGTCAGGCTTGGTCATAGCTTGCCGACCTCGTCCCTGATTTTCTTTATTCTGTCCTTGTATTTTTCCAGCCCGTCCTTGTTATCCTGGAGGTACGAGATAAGCCCCTCAAGCTCCGAGAGCGTGCGCTCTATGTTTGCAGTCTTGTCCTTGCGTATGCCTATGTACTCGAAGCCCCTTTCCGTTATGGTATACCTGCCGTCCTCCCCGCGGTTCAGCACGCCCTCCTGGACGAGTTCGTTGAGCATAGGGTATATCGAGCCTGGCGAGGGCCTCCACCAGCCCATGCTCTGCGACTCCATTGCGTCCATTATCTCTGCACCGGTCATGGGCTTGTCCTTGAGCAGATAGAGCGCCCAGTACCTTATGCCCCTGCTGCGGAAGCGCCCCATGTGCCATGCAGGGCCCGAGCCTGCACCCTGGCCGAAACCCATGCTTTGGTCTGCGTCATCGTCGCTGTATCCGCGTCCGTATCCCTGTCCTCTATGTGGTCTCATCATTTTATCACTTTTATATCTAACTGATATCTATTAGATATCAAATAGATATTTATGGCTTGTGGCGCGCACCGTTTCTCAGAATCCTAAGTCCGTATCCAGGAAAAGTACCGCACAGCGCAGGGCATAGCCACGAATTTCCGCAGAATACACAGGCGTTACCTGCTTCTAAAGTCGCGCCTCAAAACATCAGCTTCCCAGGCGAGCTCTTCCCCAGAGTAGTGCACGCTCCTGCGCTTCGGATCTGTAACGAATTCTGCATTGCCTGGTATCACGTGCCAATGCGCGTGCTGTACGGTCTGACCAGCAGCGGGCCCGCTCAGCAGCACCAGCTTGTAGCCCTCTATGTTATGGGCTTTGTAAAACTCTTCTATGCTCCGCAGCGCCTTGACAATGTCCCTATGCTCCTCGTCAGTAAGCTCATCAATGCGTTCCACGTGCCTGATCGGCATAACCAGCATGTGGTGCTTTGCTACCGCGTCCATAGACAGCACTATCCTGGCAGTGCCTACCTTGGCTAGGGTGGAGCTACCTATGATCTCCTCCCTGCAGAAGATGTCCTTCTGCGCGCTTTTTTCCGTCATGCTGCGTCATCAAACGTACACAGTTGCAGAGATATATAATGCTTCCCAACAGGCTTAGGTTATAACGACGCCGAACACGGTCCTGACAGCGAAGCCTATCAGTGCAGTTACGAATGCTGTGCCGAGCGATATCGCCAGCATTTCTAGCACGCGCCTCCTTATGCTGGTGTCGCTCATTATGGCTATGAGCACCGAGGCCATGGAGAGCACTATGCTCACTGATATCACTGACTCCACAACGCCGAGATAGCTGGTTGCGCCAAGTATGAACGGGTATGTGGCCACGAGCGCGCCTATCAGGTAGAATGCACCTGTGTAATACGCCTCTCGCCTGGGGCTGGTGCGTGAAATCTTCCTGTTCCTGAAGGAGCTTTCCACAACCCTCTCCGATTTCGAGGATAGGTAGGCGCCCGCGGCCATGCTCAGCGTGCCGGATATGCCTACTATTATGCCCGTGAGCGCCACCACCAAGCTGGTTGTTGCCACCATGGCAACGCCTGCCACTACCGCCAGCACCTCCACAAGCCCGTCGTTGATGCCAAACACTATAGAGCGCGTGTAGTTCAGCATGAGCTCGTGCTTCTGGGTCTGCTTAAGCAATGCGCCCTCGTGCTCTTCCTCATCTTTTATTATGCTGCGTATCCTGGCCCGCGTTGAGGCGCTCAGCCCCCTGCCCTCCTCGAGCATCTTGTAGCCGTTGAGGCCCTCGCTCTCATGCCTCTCCAGCAGCTTTGTTACGAAGGCTATGCCAAGGAATCTCCTGACTATTACATAGAGGTAGACCTTCGCCCTGATTGGCAGAGGCATGCGCGCCTTTGTTATGTCATTTATGCCGAGGAAGCTCCCCCAGAACCTTGCGTGCTTGAGCTCTGTTTCCTTGAGCCTGCCAACTAACCTCTTGAGCACTGGGTCCCTCTCATGCCTCTCAGTGCTCTCGTATAGCGCGTAATCCGAGAGCTCGTCCCTGAAGAACTCTTCCTCTATGCGCCTTATGCGCCCTCTGGCCATGGCATCAACTGTAGTTTATCTTGAATATGTGCGTGTCAGAATTCTGGTAGACGAGCTGCATTGAGACGTTTGTGCCCTTTCCATAAGCGCAAGACACCTTGGTGCACGTGAACGTGAACATGAAGGCGTTGCTCGAGAACAGGTTAGGGCCGAGTATGGTGCCGCCGGTTATCTGGTTGTTCGCATACGAGACCATAAGCGTGTAGTTCAGCGCAGGTACGGTCGTGTTGTATATAGTGTAGTTGCCCGTGCCCGCATTGTACAGCATTACGCGCCTTATCCTGGTGAACTGCGTGGAGTTGCTCAGCCCTATGCCCGCACTTACGCCGCCGCTATCGTTCGCAAGCATGACTATCCTATAATTCTGCGAGCCTGAAAACTCGTACTCCCTGCCGCCAGTCACGTTCGTTATGTTGATCCCGGTGAGCGCATTGTAGCCGTAAGCGGTAGCGTTGGTCACGTTGCCCTCCTGCGCTATGCCCGCAAATTCGCTGTACCAGTAGCCCCTCGCCACCAGGTACTGCGGCTTGTGCACAGCATACAAGTACTGCACGTCGGGGCTGTCGTTGAGTATGAAGTTGGCGAAGCCCGCTATGAGCTGCGAGTTCTGGCCCCCGACGCTGTCCATCACGCTCGTCCTGTTCGCCCATCCCTCAACCACGGAGCCGTCCGGCCACACTGATAGCACAGTAGCGTTGCTGGGCGTGTTGGTTTTGAGCCACATCATCGCCTGCAGGAAGAGGGGGTTTATGTCGTCGGCCTGCCCTGCACTGTAAGACTCTATGGCCGCTATGACAGTGCCGTACGCCAGCAGGCCTATTATCAGCCCTGCGTATATGAGGTTGAGGTGCGCCCTCCTAATCCTTCCGCCAGCGCCAGCGAGCAGCACGTATATGCCCCATGCGGCATAGGCGGCGAACACAGCTATCGGCACTGCCACAAGAGAGTTGAACCTTATGGCATTGGCCTGGAGATAGCCCGTAACTATGAAATATCCTAGCATGAGCAGGAACGCTGGCGTTATGCTCAGCCTTGCCTTGCCTATAATATGGTAGGAGTAGTTGCCAAGCCTGTGGGCTCCGAAGAGGTAAATCAGCACGCCTATAGGCGCCAGGAAGAGCGCGAAGCCGAAGCTGCTCCAGAGGAATGCAAACGTGGGCTTCTGCAGCTCCTGTATTGTTTCGTTCAGCGCTGAATTCGCTATTACAAGACCGTCTCCGCCAGCAATCCTGGCAAGATAGGGCCCGAAGAGCACCACTACGGTTATGACTGCTACAAGCAGAATCGCCACGAGGAAGCCCAGGCGCCTCCTCGCATTCATGGCTATGGCCGCGAAGCGCTCGCGCCTCTTAACTATGTACCAGAGCAGGAGCGCGCCCGCAAGCACGGGCGCGTAGAATATAATGAAGTGCGCGCTCGAGAGCGCCTCGCTTCCGCGTATTATGCGCAGCGCCATCCACATGTGCTGCATAGCATATGTGAGCAGCAGCGCAAACGAGAGCACAACGCCGCTGGCAAGAATCTCTCTCTTTGCTGTGACGAAGCCGTAAGCCACCAGCAGAAGCACACCAAGCATATAGACTATCACAGTGTAGGGCGCTCCGCCCCACACCATAGTGCCTACCCCAAGCACAAATGCAGCGCCTATTGCCCAGAGCGCCTTGCGCCGCATAGTTGCTGCCTCGACCGACCTGATCATGAGCAGCAACGCAACTATCATGAATATGGTTATGAAACCGTCGCCCCTGTATACGAGCGCGGCTGTGCGCGCTATGTCGCCCGACGATATTGCCACGAAGAAGGCGCCCGCAAGCGCCAGCACATTGCTCCTAGCGAAGTGCCTCATCAGGAAGAACGCGCCTATCGCATCGAGAAGCCCGAAGAGCACCGGCACGAGCCTCTGTATTGTGTAGTAGCTCACGGTGTGGCCCAGCAGCGCATAAGGCACCAGGGTCATGAAGTAAAAGCCGAGCGGCTCAGTTATCTCGTTGTGCACAGGAAATCCGGAAAGGCTGAGCGTCATGGGTATTGCAAGATGGTTTGCGACAGCAGCCCTTATCACAGCGTAATGGAAGAAGCCATCAGGCTCGAAGAAACCCTGGTAGTGCAGCATTCCGACTCTCATGTAAACCGCAAGCACCAGCGCCAGCGCCAGCAGCGCCATTACCATGTACTTGTTGTCGAGAAGTCTGCCCCTCCTGGCAGCCTGGCTGACGCCTGCTGCCTGCTCCTGTACCTCCATCAGACCCACAGATTACAGCAGTAATGAAAGATAAGGTTATTAATGTGTTGCAGTCCATTGCGGCCGGCCTGGTGCGCCAGCGCCGCGAGCGCAGATCCCCGCCCAGGGTTATATATATCATTCACCATATTCATCATATAAGCGCATCTGCGTTAAGCCCTCAAACAAATACTGATGCAGCATGGAACACCATAAGAAAGAGCATGCAAAGGCTCAGGGCGCAGCTCCAACCTACGCAAAGAGCGGCAAGAATACAGCAGCCTCGCGGGAGCGCGACAGGCTCTTTGCCCAGAGGCGCTGGCTGGTCTTCCTCGGGGTCAAGGCCCTGATAGTAAATAAGGGCAGGGTGCTGCTGCTCAGCTCTGGGCCGCTCGAGCTCTCGTCGACCATGCGCAGGCGAAGGTTTTGGGACCTGCCCGGCGGAAAGATGGAGCGCGGCGAGGGCATTGCAGATGCCCTGGCAAGAGAGGTCAGTGAGGAGCTCGGCATACGCAAGGGCGAGCTAATAGTAAGCGATCTGTTCGACGTCTCGCTCTCCAGGTTCAAAACCTCGCACGGCATGCGAATACCGCTGGTGCTCCTGACTTACAGGTGCGGGCTCAGGAATCCCGGCAGGGCATTCAGGTTGACGGGCGAGCACGCATCCTATGAGTGGGTAAGTTCCGGCCTTGCCGCAAGGCGCCTGGCAGTGAAGTTCGGGCAGGGCATGGCAAAGAGGCTCAGCGCATCTTCCCTCGGTGGCATACGTTGATAAAAGAGTCCACATATGACAAAGGACGTAGTTTGTTATGCAACGTATAAAGAAAATTTTAGCTGTTGCACAACCTTTATATACCTTTCACTTCATGTTATGTCAGCAACGTTCAAAGAACGTTTACGTGATAGAATGAAAAGTCTAAACGGAAAGAGAATAGCAGCTGTCGCAGCTGGCGCAGCTCTATTAGGTTTGGGACTTGCGTTCGCAGGTCCAGTGTCATTCCAGAGCGTACCAATAATAAGCAACAGCGGCCAACCGGTAGTGCAGGTGGTAATAGGATCCACGGCAAAGCCTAGCGATGGCGCTGCTGCGGCAAACATCGCCGCAGCGATCGGCAACCTGGCGTACACGTCCGTGCCTGTCACGGCAACGGTCAACATGACCCAGGCGTCGAAGGTGCTGCACGCTGTGCTTCCATCCAATGCTGGCTACTCGCTCAGCAACGTTGGCGTGTACCTGAATGAGTCGAGCACGGCTTATGTGAGCGGCACATACTCATTCGGAGCGCTGATAGGTTCAGTGCTGAACAAGGGCGTGTTGAGCACATCGTCATCCCCACTAAGCACGAAGTCCTTGGGCTCCTCATACGGATACCCTGAGCAATATGTAGTTTCATCTTCTTACACAACAGGTGGCAATGCACCGAGCCCGTATACTAACGTTGGAGTTCCTGTGAACTCTACAGCATACCCAAGCGCTGCAGGCGGCGTAACGTTCACGTCATTCGCCAGCGGCAGTTCGCCTGTATACGACAACATACTGCAGGTTTCTAACAGCCAGCTGCCCGCGCTCATGAATGCGGCAGGCCAGTACAAGGAGAGCGAATACCTGTGGCTTTCGGGCTTCCCAGTCTATAGCCAGTCAAGCGGCGTGCACAACTTCGAGCTGCTCAGCGCAGGAGGCGCATACCAGTTAGTGTTTGGCACCGAGGTGCCAATGTACACGAGCGCCAACGTAATAAACAACACAGCATCGTTCAACATGCTGGGCCAGAACTGGACAGTCATAGGCTACAAGCACCCACCGACAACTGCACTAACTCACGGCTACAATAATATAGCTGGAAACAGCAACACAGTGGTAGAGCTCGCCTCATCGCTCAGCAACCTGACGACGCTGTACGTCGGCCAAAACATAACGAGCGGCCCATTCAAGGTCGAACTTACAGACCTTGGACAGCCCAACCAGAACTCCATAAGCACGGCAGCCTTCAATATATACTACAATAACGTACTGACAAACGTCACATCCATTTTCCCGAACGACACGCCGCAGCAGTTCAACGTTACAGGCCACCTTCTGTACGTAAAGGTAAAGAGCACATTCGCAGGACTGTACGCATACGAGAAGTACGCGAAGGTGCAGCTGTACTCCAACGTCTTCAACCTGACCGAGGGCGGGCAGTTCAGCTCGAGCAACAAGGGCTGGACCACAGACCTCTTCTTCGGCAACGTCTCGGGCACAGGCACCAGGGTAGACGGCCTGCAGAGCATAGTAATATACAACACCTCGCCAACAACCAACCTGCAGCCAGGACAGAGCTTCTCATTCATAACAAGCCCATCAGTGTACAAGCTGACATTCGTTGGACAGACGCTTGGCTCTGCTAACTACGACACAATATCATTCAGCACGAAGTCGGTCGGCAGTGTAAAATACAAGAACCTAGCTTCGTCAAACACTGGTCCGAACATAAACGTCACTGAGCCGGCACAGGAGCTGATAATGTCCAGCCAGATACCCAACGCATTCTCCTACACAGGAGGGCAGGGCTCGACTGTGACATTCGACCTCACGCCATACGAGTTCACGCAGCCAACAAACCAGCCAACCGCTGGTCCTGTCAACGTGATTATAGAGGGCGTGGAGGGCGGCAACTTCATAAGCAGCTCGACACCACTCACGGTAGTCGTCAAGGGATACAATGCACAGGGTAGCGCTGGCAAGCTGGTCACAAGCCCGACGCTGACGTTCACCAGCATCAATAGCACTGGAGTAGAAACACCATCCGGCCTCAACTTCTACAACATAACCTCGATAAACGTCACGAGCCACGCACTGCCAGGCCTTACTATGAATGTGGTTTGGCCGTCCAATACTCTAAACGTCCTAGGTTCACTCGCGCCAGCAACCACAAGCCCTGCTGTACTATATACAAGCTCGTCTGGATTGACCCAGCTCGAGCCCGCAAGCGCCAGCAACAACAACTACAACAACGGCGTGGAGAGCACTGCATACGCGCTATCAGCAGCTCCTAGTGTTAGCAGCCTCTCTACCACATCAACAGGCCTGCACCAGTATGCCACATTCAACGTAATAGAGACGGCAGTCCCATCGGTTTCGGGATCGTACGACGAGATCGGCTTCGGCATAGACAACAGCACCAACCCAGCTAGCTCGAACATCTTCACCCTGAACAACACAATCTCAGGTACCACAAGCGCTGGCGTCGGCAACAACGTAACATACTACGGAACCGGCTACTCCAATGGCGGAACACAACCAGACACGGCCAATGCAATCAAGGCATCATCCGGGTTCTACACAGAGCGCGGCAGCAAGGTCGGCTCTATGACGGCGACAACGCTGAGCCTTGACATGGCCAAGTCGATAGACGAGCTTCTGTTCTCAGTTGGCCCGTCCAGCACGACTGGAGTTGTGTCGAGCGTTGCAACCAAGGGGCCGTTCAGCATAGGCCAGAGCACGAACATACCTAACGTCAGCATAGCAAAGGTCACTGCAAACATAACCGTCAGCTCGTCAAGCGGTGCAACAGTATCTGGAATAAGCAACCTGACTGCAACACCATCGGTCAGCGTCGCGACAACGCCGGTGCTGCTGAACAACCTGCCGACATCGCCACTGGTAGTGCTAGACAGCGCGGCCAACCCGAGCAGCAACCTGATACTGGTCGGCTCTGGTTACGTCAACACACTATCGCAGCAATTGGAGACATCGCAGGGCATCAGCATAACGCCTACGTCAGCGCCGATAACTCAGGCATACGGAACGAACAGGATACTGGTAGCGGGCTACACAGCCAACCAGACAACTGCAGCAGCGAACACCTTCATCCAGGACCTGTACGCGAACGCAGCCTCGAGCACGTAACAACAGTAGCAATCATGCAGATAGAGGAGGGGCATTAGCCCTTCCTACTTTCTTTTTCTTTGTTTTTAAGCGAATGGCGCGGAGCTCTGTCTCTCGTCGGAATTGCTGCAATTCCTGAACGTGACGCTCACTTTTATATATATTGCCACTCAATACATTGCGACCAAGCAATAGGTGCACGACCATGAAGCCCGTATTCGCGCTCGCAGTAGCGGCCCTCTTAATCATTCTTGTGATACCAGCTGGCTATGCCTCCAGCGTCTCGATAAATGCATCAGTGCATTCGTTCCTCTCAGCATACGTCTCTAATTCGATAATATCGCAGTCGAATTTCACCAGCATAAGCCATAACAATTCCTCTTACCTGCTCATGCAGGTCTCTCCTGGCAAGGAGATGCTGATCAACGTTACCAACGGCCATTACCTGTTCGTGCTTTCGAACAAGCAGATCTCTGCAGTACTTGCGCCGTATCTCATAAGCAAATACTACCCCAGCGATGCAGCGCTCTCTGGGCTCAACAGCACGTTCGACTCGTATGTGACGCAGGCCGCTCCGGCGCTGTCCAGGTGCGTGAACGTCACGGGCCTGAACAGGCTAACGCTTACCCCATCAAGCATAACACTGAACAACATGACTCTTGCCTGCTCATACGTGCCGTTGTGCAGGAGCACGTACAACCAGGCGGGCGGCCCTACCGGGCCAGTTGCCGCCGGAATGATGAACTTCTCTGCTCATTACATTAACTACACGTCCGCAATAAACACGTTCCACAAGTCCCTCTCAACCCTCAATGCTTCAGACTACGGTACCGAACTGGCAAGCGCCTCAAGCGCCATAAGTTCCCTGATATCCCTGTCAAATACTATGCTGCTTAACCAGCTCTTTCCGCCGCCGAGCAGCCTCTCAGCATCAGACTATGCAGGCTGCGCCGCATACGGAAGCAATCTCGCAGCTGCGCCATGGTACTGCGGGTCTGTGGGCCTGTGCGCTCCCATAACGCTAAACACCGCGCAGCTGGCAAACGCCAGCGACCAGATATCTGCCCTTGAGGCTCTGCCTGTATCTAGTGCATCGATAGCCGCATACGCTGCGCAGGTCAACTCAACAGAGCAGCAGTACGTCGTGCCAGCGCTTGAGAGGATGAACTCGGCGCTGTACGCAAGCCTGGTAGCGCCCCTGCTGCCCAAGTACAACGCCACGGCAAAGAACGTGACCTTCCTGCTCAGCAGGTTCGAGAGCCCTGCCTTAAGCGCCTCGTTCGCCACGCTCAAAAGCATTTACCAGAGCACAACAAGCGCCGGCATAGACCAGAATGTTACCTCTGCGAGCGCTGCGCTGTCGCATGCGCTTAACGCAACGATTGTGGCATATGCGAGCGTCTCAGCTGAATACATGCCAGTATACAGTGCCTCGCTGAACGATACCGCTGCGATAGATCTGGCCATGCTCAACTACAGGCATGTGCCCACAGCGCTGACCAGCCTGGCATCTGTGCAGTCCGGCATAGAGAGCACAATGTCAGGCACGGTGAACAGCACGCAGCTCTCTGCTTTGTCGTCGCAAGTAGCTAACGTTAGCAGGAAGGCGGCCGCGTTCTCGGCTCCGCTCAGCATGGCTTCGTTAGTAAAGGGGGTCGACGGACCCTTCATAAACGCGCTTACGTCGCAAGGCGCAACAACCGCAGCAAAGCTCGGCAGCGCACCGCTCTATGCGGCGCTGCTCTCAGTAATAATAGGTGCTGTTCTCGTTATACTGTTCTATTTCGCTACGTATCACAGGCTGAGGCACAGACACCGCATAAGGCACTCAAAGCGCGTGCGCAAGGCCTGGAGCGTGCTCTTCATAGTGCTCGCTGCGATTGTGCTGGTGTACGCATACTCGACATACGCGATAGCGAGCTCTGGCAACTCATTCCTGCCTGCCAGTTCGTTCTTCTCGGCGCTCAGGGCAAGCCACTCTGCAGTGATAGTCATGAACACGTCGCAGGGCGGAGTGAACGAGGCGGTAGTGCTGTGCGCATCGTCACTGTACAAGACGCTCAACGCAACAGGCAAGACCCTTATTGCAGTACCCATATCGAACGGCACGTGCATCGGGGGGCAGTCCAATTGCTACGCAGTGCTCCTTGCCAACAACACCCCAATGATACAGCTCGACCCGCAGAGCACCAGCAGCATAGTCTACAGAGGCATGTACGGCACCGTGCTGCACGCCTCGGGCATCGCCACGTATGGATCGTCGTGCGAGCTTAACGCGATAGTGCAGCTGGCGCTGCGCAAGTAGGTGCTCAGATGGCAAGGCAGTCAAATAAGTCCAAGAAGGAACAGGCTAACGATTCGGGGCTGTCGCCCAGGGCCAGGTATGCGGTTGTGATAGGCATAATAGTCATAGTCGCTGCCATAGGCAGCGCGCTCTTCTACGGCCTCAAGCCCTCAGCACCCTCGGGCTTCTCGGCCTTCCAGCACAGCTTCCTTAGCTCTAAGAACGTCGGAATCTATGTCTATGACCTAAACTCGACAGGCTATGTCGGGGCTGTAGGATGCGCCACTGCCCTCATAGAGACCATAGTATCAAGCCCGCAGTATCACCGCGATCCCAGCACAATAAACTTCTTCGTGGTCAACCAGAGCGCGTGCACATATTCTCCCGGCCTGGGCAGCGCGACATCTAGCACGAGCGTTATCAACCTGACGCAGTGCATGGGCTATGTCTCCAGAGAGCCCAGCATATTCATAAACTACAGCGCAACGAACAGCACAGTTGTGAGAGCCGGCGAGCTCTACGTTACCGGCAACCTTAAGTTCCTCTCAGAGTGCGGCATCTCCAGCGAGATAACTGCCACGTGAGGCCAACAACTATCCCCTATACCTGAGCATAGCCGCTACGCCCCCAAATCCGAGGAGAAGCTGCTTTCCGTACTGGCTTTCTGAGGAGATGAACACAACTTCTGCCCCGTTCTTGTCCGCTAAGTCTATGAGCAGCTCTATAGCGTCGCTGGCGCTCTCTACAGCCAGGTTGCCGCCGCAGTCGTGATGGATCTTGCGCTCGTTTCCGTGCTCCACGTCTGTAAACTCGGCGCCGCAGTTGCTGCACTTGTACTTTACCTCGTAGAGCTCCGCATCCTCGCTTATGATCAGCTTGGAGACGTTGTTGCTCTCCAGCGCCGCCTTCACCTTCTCGTAGCCGCTTACCACAAGACCCCCTCGCGCCACCTCGCTCATGAACTTCTCCATCACGTTGCGCTCCTGCGTGACCGCCTGCTCAGATAGAAGGTCCTTGGCGCGCTCTAGGAGCTCCCGCGCACCCTCATTCTCGTCTGTGTAGCCAGTGTCAAACACTCCCAGCACCTTTATCTGGTAGTTGAGCACCTTCGACCTGACGAAGTTGTCCTTAGTGGGGCCTGGCCCTCCGACTATTAAGCCCTTTGGCTTGAACTCGTATTTGGCGAACATGTCGTTTATGGTATCGCCAACAGACTTGTAATAGTCGTCTATGCTTTCCTCCCTCGCCCTGTCGTACCTGGCAGCGCTCTGGCCGCCCTTGTGCACCTTCTGGTGTGCGAAAGAGCGCAGTTTTTTCTCAACTATGAACTGCGTGCCCTTCAGCATCGCTACCGTGGCCTCACGGCCGTCCAGCAGCACTATGCCGTAGATGTCCTTGGCCTCCATCATGCGCTCCACCGGCTCAAGCAGGAACGAGGAATCGCACCTGTAGATGTTGGCCTTGATGGGCTGCGGCGGCTCCATGGAGAAGAGCTCTATGTCCGGCTTGGTCTGCTCCTTCGAGATGTTCCCGCAGAATATCGCGAGGCCGTTCTTGGGCGGCGTTTTGTAGAGCTTGAGGTACTGCATTATCTTCTCCAGTGCGCCCTGCACGTTCAGCCTCGTGGTCTTGGACTTTATGTTGGAGGCCTGGCCGTGCTCGTCCCTGAGCTTCGCTACCTCATCGGAGATCAGGAAGCCGGGCGGTATGTACACGCTTATCAGCTCAGTTCCGGCTCCGCGTATCGTAGAGAGCCTCTTCAGCTCCCTCTTCACCTCATATTCCTTCTTCATTAATATCACGTCGATAAATCCGGCCTTGCTGCAAATGAGTCATGGCGCATGCGCGCCTTGCACTAAGCCTTGCCTATGAGCTCCTTGCCCATGTACGGCACGAGCGCCTTCGGCACGGTTATGGTGCCGTCCTTGTTCGAGTAGTTCTCAACAATTGCAACGAGCATGCGCTCCAGCGAGATCGCTGTAGCGTTGAGCGTATGCACGAACCTGCGCTCGTTCCCCTCGTCGTACTTTATGTCGAGCCTTGCGCTCTGCCAATCCGTGCAGTTGGAGCACGACATCAGCTCCCTGTAAGCCTTCTGGCTAGGCAGATAGGCCTCAACGTCAAACGAGCGCGCGTCCTTTGCGCTCATATCGCCGGCGCATATCTCTATGACGCGGTATGGCAGCTCAAGCTTCGCCATAATGCCCTCTATGTTTGCAAGCAGCTCCTCATGGTACTTGGGCGAGTCCTCGGGCTTGCAGTATATGACCTGCTCGACCTTGTTGAACTGGTGCACCCTGAATATGCCCTTGGTGTCCTTGCCGTGCGCACCGGCCTCGCGCCTGAAGCAGGGGCTTATGCCCGCATACTTGAGCGGCAGCTCCTTGCCGCTAAATACTTCCTCGGCATGCATGGCCGTAAGCGGATGCTCTGCGGTCGCAATGAGGAAGAGGTCCTCGTCCATCTTCTCGTATTCGGCCCTGCTCTCCGCTTCCTTTGGCGAGGTTATCATGTAGAGCATTTCCTCGAACGTGCCAAGCGGAACGGTGCCCTTGTAATACTTGTTCTTCATCATGAACGGCGGCTCCACCAGCGTGTATCCGTGCTTTGCCAGCTCGTCCAGCGCGAACCTGGCCAGCGAATGCTCCAGGAGCACCAGGTCGCCGCGCAGGTAGTAGAACCTCGCGCCAGCGACTTTCGCAGCCCTCTCCGTGTCGAGGAGGCCTAGCGCGTTGAGCAGCTCCTCATGGCCCTTCGACTCCTCGTTCCTTGGCTTGCCTACCCTGCGTATCTCGGGGTTGTCGGCGTCGCTTTTGCCATCAGGCACCTCCGGCATCATGATGTTCGGCAGTCTGTACAGCAGGCTCTCTATCCTTGCCTCCTGTTCCGGAAGCCTCTTTTCGAGCTCCTCTATGGATCTCTTTACCTCTGCGAGCGCCGCAACCTTCTCCTCTATTGCGCCGCCCTTCTTCTTAGTATCAGATATGTCCAGACTGGCCTTGTTCCGCTGCGCCTGCAATTGCTGGAGCATGGTGGTCTGCTTGCGCCACTCCTCGTCGAGCTTCAGCAGCTCCTCCAGCGGGTAGTCGCTACCGCGCTTTTGGAGCGAGGCCCTTATCTCGTCAATATGCTCCCTTACATACCTGGTTGTTATCATGATCCCACATCTATCATAAAAGCTCAGGATTAAAACCCTTGCCTATGCATTGCGCACGCTGCGCCCTATGCATGCAATAGAAAGCGGCCGCTACCTTGGTTCGCGCGTCTCGCGCACAGAATACGCCGAAAGTGATTGGCACACGTCACTCACGAAGATACTGCGCTGCGATGGTATTTAAGGTTTGCGCTCAATCAAATACCTGCTGTGCTGAGGCGCCTGCATGATCTATGACGACTTAACAATAAGGGACTGCTCTGACGTGTACCGCCCAAGGGAAGACACCAAGCTGATGGCCAAAGCCGTGGAAGAGCATGCATTCGGCCGCGTCCTCGACATGGGCACGGGCACAGGAGCGCTCGGCATTGTGGCCGCGAAGAACCTCTGCGACGTTACGTTTGCAGACAAGAGCGCATCGGCCGTCGAGTGCGCAAAGTCCAATGCGGAGCTGAACGGCGTGCCGGGCAAATTTGTCGTGAGCGATCTTTTCGCCAGCATACGCGGAAGGTTCGACACGGTGATATTCAACCCTCCCTACCTGCTCTCTTCATCGGTTCCGAGCGATCCCGGGCTTGCGCAGCTGGAGGGCGGAGCGCACGGCCGGGAGATAATAGACCGGTTCCTCGATGAATACGCACTGCACGTGGAGCCGAAGCACAAGGTGCTGCTGCTCGAGAGCTCGCTGAACGGGTATGAGCATGACGTAGCCAAGCTTGGCGCAAAAGTCATAGGAAAGGCGCACTACTTCTTCGAGGATCTCGTTGTATTGCTGCTTGAGCAGTGACCACCATAAAGTTTAATACCTGTTGCGCAATCTATACTTGCATGCAGGGGTAGCAAAGCATGGCCAAATGCGACGGGTTTAGGGCCCGTTCCCGTAGGGGTTCGTGAGTTCAAATCTCACCCCCTGCAATACTATCAAAGACCGCACAAGATGCAGGCAATAAGCAAAAGGCTTAAATAAACATATTGTTTATTATCCATGTATGGTCAATACAACCGAAAAGCTGGTGCAGGCAATTCGGGACTCGCCGGAAGGCATCGCCACACTCGAGACGCTGGAGAGCTTACATCTTTGCAATAAATTTAACCTGAGGACAACATTGAGCAGGCTAAGCAAGTCCGGAAGGGTGCTCCGCCTCAAGCGCGGGGTATACTCCGAGAACCCGATCAGGAACGCATTCGTGGCCGCGCAGCATACATACGAAGGGTACCTCGGTTTTTCCAGTGCCCTGTATATACACAAACTGATTGCGGAGCTCCCGTTCACAATAACTGTAGTGACAGCCCGCAAGTCAGCATTGAAAACGATGGGTGCGTATGAACTAAGAGCTGTTGCAATGAAAGAAAAAGCCATCGGGTTCGAAGATGTCGGGAACCTTACGGTTTCAACCAGAGCAAAGACCCTGTTCGACTGCCTTTATCTTGAAAAGTACTCAATCGAGAGGGGAAAGCTCATCGACGCCTATAGGGATGCGCGGCTGAATCCCCGGGAGCTGAAGGAGTTCTATTCGTATGTGAAACGTTTCATCCCAAGCAGGATGCGCCATAAGTTTGATGAAGCAAAGGAAATGATAGAGGGAAAGGGTTGAACTCCATGAAACTTGACTTAGAGGTATGCAGGGCTATAGCCATACGCTATGGGCTTCCGCTCCAATTTGTGCTCAAGGAGTTTTATCTAATGGATGTGTTGTCACAAATAGCTGCCCTGACGATTTCAGAGCCCGACAATTTGGTTTTAAAGGGCGGCACAGCACTCAACAAAGCGTACATCCAGAAAATGCAGAGATTCTCTGAGGATGCAGACTTTGATCTGGTAACTGAAAATGCCAAAAAAGGGCTGCGTTCATTCAGCACTAAACTCGCGGGCGGACTCAGAGATTACAAGGTCGCAGAATTCAGAATGGTGCACTCTACGATGCAGTTTTATTGCGCGTATGAAACGCCCTTAGGGGGCACTGACCACGTCAGGATTGACATCTCGCCTAAAAAGCTCCTCACGGCAAAGCCACTCGAGAACCGTCAGATAGTATCTGAATTCGCGCATGCATCAGTGAGCGGCATAAGAATATACTCCATAGAGGATCTTACCGCCCGCAAGCTTAATGCACTTGCAACGCGGGCAGAGGGCAAAGACGTGTACGACGTCAGCATGGCGCTGCCGATGTGCTCCAAGCCCGTCCTAAAGGCCGCAATAGGTTTAATGCTGGAATCGGAAGGCACTGCCGAGAGCACTGAGGCATTCATGCAGAAAGCCGTAGCAAGGCTCAGAGGAAGCGATCCTAACAAAATGCGCAATCTCACAAACCCTTTCATTCCAACAGCAAGCAGACCGAAGAGTTGGGAGGAGCTAAAAAACGACTTGTCAGTGAGGCTTGAAGAGCTGAAAATGCTGGTTAGCTCCTAGCCTTCTTAGCAGCGCGGCCAGAAGGACGTTGGTATATGAACCAAGCGCCTCGAAGGGCTGGAGCAGCTGAAGGTTCCAAGTCAACTAGCTGGTATTGTTTGGGCATGGGCGGTATCTAAAGTTTTATAAATATGAGTGATTATTCATACATTATGGCAAATGGGAATGAAATTCTAAGAGCGATTCGGCTCGTGTTGGATTCCAAGATGCGCTTTATTGCATTTTTAGCTATAGCCGTGCTATTGTTCTTTGGTTACTCGTACCTACTCTCCAGTTCCTCGTTAAACCTCTCCTATCCGAAAGTGGCCCTCGGTCTAAACATCTACTCGTTGGCCATATCTATAGTGATTAGTGCGTTCCTCTCGCTCTCTTTGGTAATGAATGCTTTCGCGTTTGCAAATGGAACTAGGGTCGGCGGAAAGGTAGGTTTGGGCGCGGCAGTGGCATCTATAGTCCCCAGCAGTCTTTGCTGCACTTCTGTGATACCTGCCATTTTGGCCGCCTTCGGCGCATCGACCAGTACGATAATAAGGGTGGCAGGTGCACTTCAGGGCCCATTCGCCACTTACGAAACGCTGTTCATTGCAGCCTCGATCGGCCTCCTATTGCTAAGCATTTTTTTGGTTTCAAGACGCATCTTCAAGTGCTGCCAGGTGAAAAGATGAAAAGAAATAAGGCATTGGTAGTTGGAATTGTAGCGCTTATAGCCGTGCTTGCTATAACGCTATTGTTTATTGAATCCGCTTCGAAGGGTGTGAATGCCGGTGTGCATAATGTTACGATTGGAGCTCCGGCTCCGAATTATGCCTTCCTTATAGAAAACGGTTCATATACGAATTTGTCAGCATACAGAGGACACACCGTAGTCCTCTGGTTCGTTGCCACTTGGTGCTCTTCATGCGCACAAGGTAATGAAGCGATAAATCAGAATTACCAGTTTTTTGCGAGACATGGCATCAAGATTATCGAATTAGAGCTTTACAAAGACCTTGGGTACAGCGGACCGCCTATAGCGAGTTTCGTAAATTCATACGCGCCAAGCGCATATTCCAACAGTACAATAATACCCGCGCTCGCGGGTTATAACATGACAGCTGCTTACGACCCAAAAGGCTATTTGGACATATACTACCTGCTCTCGTCAAATGGCACTGTGCAGTATATAAACGGCTCTCCCGCCTCAACCCTCGGGCAGTTAGAGACGGCTATAAACAGTTCGTTATAGTGGTTGAATGGACAAACTTGAGTTCAGGGCATTCTTCTATGCGCTAGGCGATTACAGCAGGTTCAGCATACTGAGGTTTTTGGCAAATGGCGATTTAAGCGTAAACGAAATAGCGGCTGCGACAGGGATAGAACAGAGCAACGTCTCGCACCACCTGCAATGCCTTTTGAATTGTGGGTTTGTCAGTGTAAGGAAGGAGGGTAAGAAGCACATCTACGTAATCAACACTGCGGTAAAGCAAACAGTAAACAGCATAGCAAACCACATAGAAGCTTACAAAAAGCAGATAATATCCTGCAATATAGCGAACAGGGCGTATATTTTGAAGGTGACTAAATGGAAGAATTCGAGTACGTAATATTAGGGCAGGGATCCGCTGCCTTCGCAGCTGCAATAAGGGCAAATGAGATCGGAATTAAGACCGCCATGATAGGTAACGGAGCCACTAAGGGTGCAGTACTTGGAGGAACTTGCATAAACGTCGGGTGCGTGCCTAGTAAGCGGCTCATAACAGTGAGTACGTTTGTAGAAGAGCTTAGAAAAAGAAGATACGCTGGACTGGAGTACACAATTGGAAAGCCAGACTATTCAAAAATAGTTGAAGAGAAGGACAGGCTTGTAGACGATCTCAGGGTTGAAAAGTACAAGAATGTTCTGGAGGGGATGGAAAACGTTACCTTCATAAATGAGACCGGAGTCTTCAAAGATGCAAACACCATAATGGCCGGAACTAGGGAGGTGAAGTCTAAACACATACTTATAGCAACTGGTGCGAGGGCGTCGATACCAAAGATAAAAGGCATAGAAAAGACAAATTATCTCACAAACGAAGAAGCCCTGTCGATAACCAGGCTTCCAACATCGCTCATAGTGATCGGTGGCAGAGCGCTAGGGCTCGAATTCGCCCAGCTGTTCGCCAGAATGGGGGTAAAGGTCACCCTGCTGCAAAGAAGCGATAGGATAATACCCAACTGGGAGCCTGAGATAAGCAACTACATGGCTAGATATCTGAAGGAGAGCGGCGTCGGCATTGTGACAGGCGCAACTCCCGTAGAAATAGACTCAAAGGATGGATTGAAGAGCGTCACGGCAACGGTCGGGGGAAAGAGTGCAGTTTTTGAGGCGGAAGAGATCCTTTTCGCAACCGGAAGGATCGCGAATATAGAGAAGCTGAACCTAACCGCCGCAGGCGTACAGTTAAACGAAAAAAACTTTATCAAAGTGGACAGGACGCTCAAGACGACCACCGGGCACATATACGCCGCAGGCGATGTTACAGGCGAGCCTATGCTAGAACCGCTTGCAGCGAAGGAAGGCAATATCGCTACATCAAACATATTCGAGAATGCGGGAAAGGTAATAAACCTGAACGAGATACCAAGCGCCATATTCACTTACCCTGAGGCCGCAATGGTCGGCATGACCGAAGACCAAGTCGTGAAAAATAAGATAAAGTGCAGCTGCAGCCCTGTTGAGTTCAAGTTTGTAGCGAAAGCCGCTATCCTTGGGGACACAAGAGGGATCGCAAAAATAGTAATAGACGCAAAGACAAAGCGCATACTTGGCGTGCATCTCCTTGCGCCGCATGCCGCTGAACTCATACACGAAGGCGTGCTGGCGGTTAAATTCGGACTAACGATAGACGACATAATAGACACAGTGCACGTCTTTCCGACACTCAGCGAGGGATTGAAGCTAGCAGCTCTGGCTTTCTACGAAGACGTATCTAAGCTCAGTTGCTGTACTGTATAAGCTCCAGCGTCAGGGCCGTTCCCGTAGGGGTTCGTGAGTTCAAATTTCCCCCTGCAAAATTATTATCGGCAGGGTCCACAGCAAGCTTTATAAATCTAGTTAATCATAATTAACGTAGAATATAAAGTAGGTAATATAGACATGACAAAAATTGAGGATGCACTCAGGGACTTCAATCCCTGGTGGAAAAAGAAATTTTCGCTGGTTTATCACGAACGTGAGATATTCGGCGAAATAAAAAGGTACCTTGACTTGCCAATGATAATCGCGTTATCCGGATTGAGGCGCGCTGGAAAGAGCACGCTGATGCTAAAAATTGCAGAGGACTATATTGCAAAAGGCACGCCGTCAAACAGGATACTTTATTTTTCCTTCGACGATTTTAAAGGCGCTGAGCTCGGAGAAATAGTAAGGGAATATGAAAGGCTAAATGCGCTCGATACGAACGATGGAAAATACCTATTCCTTTTTGATGAGATACAGAAGCTTACAGACTGGCAGGATAAAATCAAAACGCTATACGATACCCATAAGGGAAAGATAAAAATAATACTGTCGGGCTCAGAATCGCTGTTTTTGAAAAAATGGACGAAAGAGAGCCTTGCAGGCAGGGTTTTTCTGTTCAACGTAAAGCTACTGTCATTTAAAGAGTTTATCGCATTCAAGGGCCAAAAAGCACTTTTAGAACGGCCTAGGCTCTACCGAAAAGAGCTTCTGCAGCTATTCGAAGATTACCTTCACACACAGGGCTTTCCGGAGTTGGTCGACATCAAAGATAGAGAAGTGATAAGGAAGTACATCAGGGAGGGGGTAATAGACAAAATCATATACAAAGATATCCCGCAGCTTTTTAAGATAGAAGACATCGGAGTGTTGGAATCTCTAATCAACCTGCTTATGGATGAACCCGGCCAGCTGATTGAGCTTTCGAATCTTGCATCTGAGCTTAAAATCACTCGCCAGACGTTATCAAATTATATCACATATCTGGAAGAATCGCAACTTTTAAAGAAGCTCTATAATTATTCTAGAAACGCTAGGAAGACCGAAAGGAAACTCAAGAAATATTATCCGACAGTGATATCAGCAGACCTGTCGTTTAGCGTCGATAGCACTGCGCGATCCCATGCATTTGAATGGCTAATTGTAAACCAAACCGGTGCAGAATTTTTCTGGCGTGATGTATACAAGAACGAGGTGGATATCGTACTTGGCAAAAAGGAGCCCGTGCCCATAGAAATAAAATATGGGAAAATATCTGCCGAAGGACTCAGCGCATTCATGCGGAAATTTAAAATTAAAAATGGAACTATTGTCTCTTTCGATATAGAGGATGAAATTAAGGTCAAAGAAGGAACCATAAAGATAATTCCCGCTTACATTATGCTTCCGGAACTTGCAAAATAAATGGCGGGTGCCAAAATGATAGAGTACAAGGACTTTGCTAAAATCGACATGAGGGTCGGGATTATTGTGAAGGCGGAGCAGTTTCCAGAGGCGAGAGCGCCCTCCTACAAGCTCGAGATAGATTTTGGAGAGGGTATAGGCAAGAAGAGGTCGTCTGCGCACATAACCAACTACAGCATCGAGTCGCTCGTAGGACGCAAGGTTGTTGCAGTGGTCAACTTCAGGCCGAAGCAGGTAGCGAATTTCATGTCCGAAGTGCTTGTCCTGGGTGTCGAGACAGAACGCGGCATATCGCTGCTGTCTGTAGACAAGGCGGCTGGCGCAGCAGCACCAGGTATGAAAATAAGCTAGCCTATCACACCTGCGCGCTCTTTGTCTTTGCGTCCTTCCTCTCTATGTGGAACGAGCCTGCGGGAAGCTGCTGCATTACTGCGTCAAGGTTGCCGTATCCAAGCGCTGAGGCTACCGCCTTCGCGGCGTCTGATTTCTTTTCGCGGCCCTGCGTGGCCAGTACGTACACATCAGGCCTTTCCTTCAGCGCGTACAGCGTGTTCATTGGCACAGCATTGAGAATACCGTCCTTCACGAAGAGGCATAGGGCCAGCTGCACGCCCCTGTACCATTCGCGCTCACCGCGGAGAGAGAAGCTGCCAGTTCCAAGCGAGCCCTTGTTGGTGAGCTTCCCTACCTGGTCGCGCCTCATGGCGTACACGTCTACAGTGCCGAGGCCCTTCTCCCACGCGCTGGAATAGCAGGCCGCGAACTGTGCGGCCTCCTCTCTGACCCCCTTTGGCGCACCGAGACCGCCCTTCAGCACGGTCACTGAGGCTCCGAAGATGTCTGAGTGGAAGAACAAGTCGTTCTCATCGAAGTGCCTGGAGTTTATGGCCTCGTTCTGTCTGGCGTCGCGCCCTCCTATTGCAAGCATGCCGTTGCTGGCGAAGAACCAATGGAACTTCTCGTACCACTCCCGCTCCTTGAGCACCTCTATGTTCTTTTTCCTTACCGTCTGGGCGCTTCCGGCCTTCTTGAGCCTCTCCGCCATAACAGTGAGTGCCCTCTCTGCCCCAGCCCTCTTGCGCTCCAGCCTCTTGGCACGCTCGTAATAGTCGTTGGCGTTCTCCTGCGCGCTCTTGTTGAAGTCTATGTCGACGTCCATCCAGACACACGGAATTCAGCTTTTACAATCAGATCATGGACAGCGTGCCAGTGACGATCAGCGATATCATTATAGCAAAGACGAGGCCCAGCACCCCTATGAGCACTATGCCGAGTATTATTATCTTCGCGCTCTTGTTGAACTCCAGCTGCGTAGGCTTGTAGCTGATGCTTATTATGTGCCTGGAGTTCTGCACGAATCTACTGAGAGACGCCGCTAAGCCCATCTGATCCCCTGTATTGCACGATATTAGAGGACACCGAAGCTTAAATAGGTTTTCACCGCTTTATGGCTAACGATAGTTTAGCGCGTGGTACACAATGTACAGCTACGAGCATGCAGTGGCGCATTTCGGCGAGCTATGGCTGAAGGGAAGGAACCGCGAGGCATTCATACTGCGCCTCGTATCAAACATGCGCTCCGCATTGAATGGCACGGACGCCACAGTGGAGCGCATGCGCGACCGGCTTATGGTGCACGTTCCGAAGCCCGCAGGCATGGACGACGTGCTTGAGAGGCTCGGCCACGTATTCGGCGTGTCTTGGTATGCGCCTGTGGCGATTGCGCGCACGGACTTCGACGATGCTGTTGCGCTGGCCTCGCGGCTGGTAAGCAAGGGCGCGAAGGTCAGGCTGGAGGTGCACAGGTCTGACAAGTCAGCGCCATTCACGTCTAGCGACCTTGTCGGGGAGTTCCTGCGCCGCAAGGATTCGCTTCCGTTCGTGCTCGACAGGGACGCCACGAGCACGCTTTTCATAGAGGTCACGCGCGAAGGCATGCTGATGCACACGCAGCACATCGCAGGCCTGGGCGGCCTGCCCGTAGGCGCGTCGGGCAAGGCCATAGTGCTGATGTCGGGCGGCATAGATTCTCCAGTAGCAGCGTTCTACGCGATGCGCCGCGGGCTCTCGCCCATATATCTGCACTTCCATGCATTCCAGAGCAATGCCGACGTAGATGGCACAAAGATACCAATGATACTTGACGTGCTGGCGCGCTACGGGCCAGCCAAAGCCTACTATGCGCCCGCTCATGTCTTCCAGAGCATAGCGATGAGGCTGCCGCAGAAGTTCGAGCTAGTGCTGTTCAAGAGATTCATGCTGGCGGTAGCGGAGCGCATCGCGCTAAAGGAGGGCGCATCCGCGATAGTAACGGGCGAGAGCCTCGGTCAGGTGGCCTCGCAGACCGTCAAGAATCTTACAGCATCGGAGCGCAGCGTCAAGCTGTTCATAATGCGGCCGCTCATAGGCATGGACAAGGCCGAGATAATAGACGCTGCAAAGCGTATCGGCACGTTCGAGCTCTCGGTGCAGAAGTACCGCGATGTCTGCTCCATACGCTCCAAGAACCCGGCAACTGGCGTTTCTGCCGAGCTCATAGGCAAGCTGTACAGGAGCTCAGGCATGGCAGGCGCTGTAGGCCAAACCATCAAAAGAACTGCCGTCGCAGTTCAGACGTGAGCGCCCACGACTACCTATTTAAAGCTTGTCATTCAAATACTGCCTAGTGCATAAGGTGTGATAATGGCAGAGAAAAAGATGGTAGTTACCATAGATCCGAGTATGCAATACTCGAGGCAGCTGCATCATGAGGAGAAGCACTCCGGCTGGCACATTTTCAGGGCTTTGTACTGGGGCATATACCTGTTCTTCATAGGCACGATGCTGTACCTATACGTGCCCGTCAGGATGAGCGTCGCGCAATTCTTCGGCATGTCGCTGCTGATACTCGCGATTTTCTACATAGTGTACGGCTTTGTGACAGCACTACACCTGAAGCTGATGAAGAGGTACGCCTGAGCGTACCTGCTCCTTTCCTTTTTTCTTTCGTTTTTGCCCCGTCAAGGGCTTTTATATCTATAGGGCCAAATAGCAACCATAAGTCGCGGCCTCGGGCCAACCGAAGGCTTGCGTGACAGATTGATCCTATGCGGAACATCTACGAGGGTAAGCACTACAAGCTTCTCATACTGGTCCCATTGGCGCTGCTCCTCGTTAGCCTGTACTTCATACCCAAGATACAGCTTGATTCCTCTCTTGCGGGCGGCGTGAGCATAAGCTTCAGCACCACAAGCACAATCAGCGTACAGAACCTGACCAAGGAACTCTCCGCACATATACCAAACACGCAGGTCTCGAAATCCTCGCTCAACGGCGTGACAAGCCTGCTGGTAACGTTCCCGGCCAACTCCAGCATTACGGCCAGCAGCGCCTCGCTGCTTGACGTCTATGGATGGTATTCGAACTATACTGTGGCATCGGTCGCGATAGCATCCCTGCAGTCGCAGCTTGCGGCTCAGCCTGGCAATTCGACTGCAAAGGCTGGGCTCGCGGCATGGCAGGCCAACCAGACAAAGGATTTGTCTGCGATTGGCTCATCGCTCAACAGCGAGCTCTCCAACCTGCGGCCGGTTATTGGCAGCAGCTACAGCCTGCCATACAATGCCAGCAGCGCTGCCTCTATGCAGTCAGCGGCGCAGGCCGCTTACTCGAATGCGACAGCCGCCTACAAAACCCGCCTCGTCGGGCTTCTGGGCTCCTACGTGCAGCTGTCCAACTACTCGTACAATGATGTGACTGCAACGCTCGGCAGCTACTTCCTGAGGCAGGTGCGCAACATAATAATAGTCGCCTTCATCCTCGTGGCCATAGCCGTGTTCTTCATATTCCGCACGCCCATACCCTCATTGGCGGTGGTCTTCGGCGCAGCCAACGACATAATAGTCGCGCTCGGCGCCATGGGCGCCTTCCACATACCGCTTGGGATAGCATCAGTAGGCGGCATACTGATGCTCATAGGCTTCTCGATAGACACGGATATGCTCTCTTCAATAAGGATACTTAAGAGGAGCGAGGGCACGCCTACCGAGCGTGCAATGTCCACATTCAAGACCGGCGTGACCATGACCAGCACCGCAATAATATCGTTCGCCACGCTGTTCGCAATCTCGTATTTCGCATTCATAACCACATACGTTGAGATTTCCGGAGTGGTGCTTTTCGGACTGATCGCAGACATATTCACCACATGGTTCGGCACCACTGTAATGGTGGTGTGGTACAAGAGGCGCAGGGATCGCGTATGAGCAACAACGCATTGTCGTACTTCAAGGACGCGCGCATACTGGTATTGGTGTTCATATTCGCAGCGCTGCTTGTGCTCGACCTCCATTTCGGCCTCCACTTCGGGATAGAGTTTCTGGGGGGCACCCAGATACCGGTTACACTCCAGCACAGCGTCAACGCGACGCAGATGTCGCAGGTCATATCCGACCTTAACCAGCGCGTCTCGACCTTCGGCCTAAAGCAGGTCACTGTCGAGGGAGTCGGCAACTCAGAGGTGTATGTAACGATCCCGTCTGTCTCGCCAGGCGAGATAAACCACACCATATCAGTAATAGAGAGCCAGGGAAGGTTCGAGGGCATAGTGGCAGGCAGACAGGCGGTCAACGGCACAGACATACTGCCCGGCAGCATAGGGCAGGTGCCTCCTATACTATCAAACGGCACGGTGGAGTGGGAGGTTACATTCTTCATAAAGGAGAGCGCCATCAACAATTTCGCAAAGGCGGTCTTCGGGCAGGCGAACCAGCCGCTCTACATGTTCCTGGACAGGCCCTCAAACACAATACTGGTTATCAATTCATCTATACTAAGCAACGTCTCGCTCGGGCTCTCGCAGAGCGCAGCGTTGAGCGCCATAAACACAGCGCTCGCGTACAACGCAAGTCCCATACCTGTGCTCGCAACTTCTAACACAGCTACAAGCGAGAACGCAACTCTGGCATACCTGCTGGCCAACAGGCAGCGCTACAGCACCGTCATGGCCAGCTCAGACCTCAGCAGCTCATTTCTGGCAAGAATCAGGGCTTACAACTACACCGTAGTACCTGAAAGCGCAGCCAACATGACGCCATCATACTTCAAGGCATCGATAAACCAGACAGTGGTGAGCTCCTGGCCGCTCGTTGGACTTCTTGAGGCTCCATTGCTCAGCCCCTCGGTGACTAACGGCACAGCTGGCGACAGCTATATTATATCGGGCTATGCGCCGGCCGGAATATCAACGGCCCAGAAAGAAGCATATGCAACCAACCAGACTAAGACCATAGCGAGCATACTCAGCGGAGGAGCGCTTCCTGTCAGCGTAATAGTTGGCACTCCGACCAACGTCTCGCCCACGCTCGGCAAGAACTCCCTTAACGTGAGCGCCATAGCGCTGATAAGCGCGGTGGTGCTGATATCAGTCTACATAACCGTGAGGTACAGGCGCATATTCCTCGTGCTTCCCATACTGGCCACCACCCTCATGGAGCTCTTCATAATCGTATCGATAATAGGGCTCGTAGGGACTATAGACCTGTCGGCGTTCGCCGGCATGATAGCGGTCGTCGGCACGGGCGTCGATGCGCAGATAATAATAACCGACGAGATGCTCATGCACGGCGAGTCGGGCACCTCCAAGGCGGTGCTTGGCAAGGCCTTCTACATCGTATGGGCCGACGCCACGCTGCTCATAATCGCAATGCTCCCGCTGTTCTTCTCCACCTCGCTGGTCACGGTAATAGGCTTCTCGGAATCAACAATAATCGGCGCCCTGATGGGCGTCCTCATAACCAGGCCCGCTTACGGTGCCATACTAGGAAGGCACTTCAAGGAAGCTGAGTGACATGATAAAGTACTGCCCGACCTGCAACAGGTCGAGCGAAGAGGCGCGCTTCATAGGCGAATTCTGCGAGTTCTGCGTTGCAGACAAAATCAGCGCAGGCATGCCCGGCAGCGCCGAGGTCGAGAAATGCTGGAGTTGCGGGCGCATACGCACGCCTGAGGGCTTTGCAGCCCTGGATTACGGCACGCTTGCGGCCGCGCTAAGGAAGAGCATGCGCCTTACGGACTGCACGCTCGATGTTAAGAGCATGGACGAGCGCCGCCAGTCGGCCATTGTGTGCATAACGTGCAAACAAGGCGGCGAGCCTGTGACATTCGATAAGAACATCCACGTGAAGTTCCTCCGCACTATGTGCCAGGCGTGCTACAGGCGGAGCTCCGGCTACTACGAGGCGCTGGTGCAGCTGCGCGGCGGCCCCCGAGTAGTAGAGACCATGGCCGAAAGCATCACGAAATTCATCGAGGCGCGGGACGGCATCATAACGCGCACGGAGCGCACCCCGAGGGGCTACGACATCTATATCGGCGACAAGGAGCTGGCCAACGCATATTTCGCATTGCACAAGAACCTCTCGCCATTGCGCTCTTACAAGCTGTTCGGTGTCAAGAAGGGCAAGAGGCTCTTCAGGAACATCTACTCGCTGCACCTGTAGAGCGATCGGCGCTGCAGTCAATACGAGAGCTTGAGCGAGCGCTCGGCTATCTCCTTGAGCACAGTGCCTGCGAATTCGTCCACCTTGACGCCGTACTTCTGGGTTCCGTTGCGGCTCCTTACCGCGACAGTGCCGTTCTCCATCTCCTTCTTGCCAACGACAAGTATGTACGGCACCCTCTGCATCTGTGCATCGCGTATCTTGTAGTCGAGGGTCTTGTCTGACACGTCGAGCCTGGCGCGCATGCCGTACTTCCTAAGCTCCCTGTAAACCTTCTCGGCGTAGTCTGCCGCCTGCTCTGATATCGATACGACCCTGACCTGGGACGGTGCTAGCCACGTCGGGAACTTGCCCTGGAAATGCTCTGTCATAACAGCCACGAAGCGCTCCAGCGACCCAAGCACGGCCCTGTGTATTACTACAGGCATGTACTGCTTGCCGTCCTCGCCAGTGTAGGAAAGCTCGAACTTCAGCGGCAGCTGGTAATCCAGCTGTATGGTGGCGCACTGCCAGGCCCTGCCAACAGAATCGAAGACATCGAAGTCTATCTTCGGGCCGTAGAAGGCGCCCTCCCCTTCCTTTACCTCATACGCCAGCTTGTTCACCTTCAGCGCCTCCTCCAGTACTGCTGTGGCCTTGTCCCAGAAGGCCTTGTCGCCCATGTGATCCTCTGGCATAGTCGACAGCTTTGCTGTAAACCTAAGCCCGAATGTGTCATACACCTCCTTGACGAACTTCAGGAGCAGCGCCAGCTCGCTTCCAAGCTGGTTCTCGGCCACGAATATGTGGCCGTCGTCCTGTGTCAGCTCCTGTACCCTGAACAGGCCGCTCAGGGCTCCGCTCACCTCCTTCCTGTACAGCTTGTCGAATATTGCTGTCCTGAATGGTAGCTCCCTGTAGCTCCACTTCCTGGACTTGTATATGAGCATTGTGGAGGGGCAGTTCATCGGCTTCAGGCCGAAGGTGTCTGAGCCGCTCTCGAATGCGAACATGTTCTCTTTGTAATGGTCGATGTGGCCCGAGACGTGCCACAGCGCAACGTTGGCTATGGCTGGGGTGCTTATCTCCTCGTAATCGTACTTATCCTCAATCTCCCTGATGAACCTGACTAGCTCCTTGTAAACTATCCAGCCGTTTGGGTGCCAGTAAACCATTGCAGGCGAGACCTCCTGGAAGCTGTAGAGGCTGTTCTGCTCGCCTATTGTCCTGTGGTCAGCAGCTGGAAGCCCGGACCAGTCGCTCTTCCTGACTATTGAGAGGTCCACATCGTGCCTTTTAGGCCTCTCGTGTCTCTGTTCCTGCGCTCCTTCGACGTACTTCCTCGACTGCTCAGCAAGCGGATGTCCCTTTATGCTGATGTTCCAGGCCTTGTTCCAGCCGAACGGAGCGTGTATCGCCTTTAGCCCGCTCCTTTCAGCCTCTTTTACCATGCCCGCGAACAGCTCCATGGCCTTTGCTGGCGACTCAAGGTCATCGCTCAGGTGTGCGAATGGATAAAGCACAAGGTTCGGCACCTTCTGCTTTGCTGCGAACGCCACAGCCTCATCGACAGCCTTCTTGGCTGTTCCTGCGGTATCGCCTTTCTCTATGGATGTCAGCATAACTACAGCGTTCTTCACATTCACGCGCTTCTCATCGCTTTTTTCATAGACCTTCAGCTCAGGCTCTATGAGCTCGTAGTCCATCTCTTTCACGTCAAGCTGCAGTACTCTCATGATGATCCCTGAATACCAACAATAGCCTTGGGGCTAAATCTTTATTAATATAGAAGTGCAGCCCGGCATTCCATAGCCAAGGCTCATGCCGTTCATTTCCGTGCACAGGAAGAGCTGGGAGCGCCGCTGCATGCGGCCTCATGCCGTTTGGAATTTACCACCGGCCACCATAGCACCTACGCATACTAACGGCTGTACTCTATTTAAGCATTGCGTGCAAACGGCCGCCGGCATGGAGTTCAAGTAGACTGTATGTATACGCATGATACTGCAGCGTCTGCAGGGCAGTATGTCTGGGCGCTGATGTTGACTAAGTAAGAGCCCGCTGAAGCTATGTTCCCGAGCGAACCGCTGACGTTGACAGGCGAGTATGCAGTCACATAGCTCAGCCCTGCGTTGGTCCTTATCTCAATCACGATCTCGTGGCCAATGCCGCCGGAGAGCGTGCCTACCTCTATTGCTGCTATGTCGGGCGGCATCTGTACCAGGGTAAGCTGCTTTGCCGGATAGCCCTGTGCGCCTATGTAAGCCGCGGTGTCGGCCAGCTTGCTAGCAGTTTGCTGCGCCTCTGTTGTTGCGAGCGAAGATGACGATGTAGAGATCTGTATGAACGCGAGCACCACTATGGGGAGCAGTATTATGAGTCCGAACGACAGCGTCACCAAAAGCTCCAGGCTGGACTGCGCCCTATGGTTGCCGCGTCTAACATCCATCACAGCTCCTCCTTGACAAACTTATATTTGTAGGTGTCGGCCCTGTCCTTCCTCTTGAGGATTTCACCCCTCATCTTGTCCAGCAGCTCGCCCACAGTCCTATCTAGCATGAAGCCGGTGTGGTCCATGGCTATGGCTCCGTATTTGCCAAGTATTACGCGCATCATTACTTCGTACTTGCTGCCCTTCAGCCGCTTTATCCTTACAGTCACATAGTCTGCCTTAAGCTTCTGCAGCTTCTCGACCTTGTCCATGAATTCGCGAACCATCTCCCTTACCTCGTCCTCGTACTGATAGGAATCAAGGTCGAAGCCTGATAATATTATCCTGTTCTCGTTTATGCGCCTTCTGGACATCAACGCCTCGAGCACATCGCTGATCGTGACTATGCCTATTGGTGTGTCTTTCTTTGCCACTATTACTGAGGATATGCGCCTGTCTACGAAATTCCTGACGCATTCGTCCAGCCCGGTCGTCTGTTCGACCAGCACCGGATTGCCCTCCATCAAGTTGCTCACAGGTGTGTTGGCAGGCGAATAGACCTTCGTCTTCATCTCCGGCAGGCGCTCCTGGGGCTTGGAGTACTTCGCCATTATGTCGTGGTTTGTCAGCAGTCCAACAAATTTCCCGTTGTCCATGACTACAAGCCTGTTGAGCCTGTTGTTGGCCATGGCCGCCTTGGCCTGAAGTACGTTGGCGCTTACGTCTATGGCCAGAACAGGGCTGGTCATGACATCGCCGGCTGTCATGCCCTTCAGGTAGCCGAGCGAAAGCAGCATCCTGAGCAGAGTGTATCTGTCCAGTACACCGATTATCCTGCCCCTGTTCACGAAAGGCATTGCGGTGCTCTGCGATTTGTAGAAATATGTTACCACATCGTCTACCGGTGTGCTCGCAGTTATCTTCGGGGTGCGCACCGCATACCTTTCAATCGTGGCGTTCCCCTTTATGGCAAGGCTCTGCGTAGACCTGTACATTGCCCTTGAGTCGACTATGCCGTAAAACTCGCCTGCTTTTGTGACTACCACGGCGCCGCGCCCGCCTATCGTGTGCAATATCTTTGTAACTGGAGTCTTGACATCAAAAACAGGCACGCGCGAAACAAGTTCCTCAGGTACGACTACGTTCTCTACCATTTGAGCACCAATGCCGAGCCTAGCTGCGGCAGCAATACATTGAGGCACACAAAATATAAATAGCACACGCGGGATAACCCTACTGCGATGCCAGGGTGGCAGATCAGCTATGCAGCCGCCTGCAGAGCGGCGTAGGAGGGTGCAACTCCCTCCCCTGGCTTTGCGTTTATTGCTGCTGTGGCCTGGCGCTTTCAAG
>JAKAST010000019.1 GCA_021828155.1 Microcaldota archaeon
GTATGAGCTGAAGCCGAAGGACGGCGTGCTGGACGCTGCGCTGAAGAACTTCATTGCGGAAAAACTCAGGCGCAGGGGCTCAAAACATTGAGTGCTTTCCGGCTAGTATCTCCTTTGTGAGGAAGCCGAGATTGGCGAGCGACTGCTTAGCAAGGTCGGACAGCTTCCCGGTCAGCGCGTCCGCTTCCTCTGGCTTCTCTGTGTTTATGCGTATGTCCAGGTGCTTCGGGTCGTCGATGCGGCGCCCTATCTGCGACACTATAGATACATTGCACTCCTTGACCTGCGGGTATGCTGTTATGATGTCATTTGCCAGCTCGTTGGCAAGCACGTTGTATATCTTGCCCACGTGGCTCACAGGATTCTTGCCGGCCGCGGCCTCCAGACTCATGCGCCTGAATGGTGTTATGAGCCCGTTGACTCTGTTGCCCCTGCCGACAGAGCCGTCGTCGCCCGCCTCGCAGCTCAGTCCAGACTTCGTCAGATAGACGAAGCCGTCCTCGTGGTGGTCGCCCACATTCACTACAACATCGACGTCCTTTCCCACCAGTTTCCTGGCGAGCGCGGAGATATCGCTTGCTACCCGCTCCTTCTTCGCCTTGTAGTCGTCAAGGCTGCTGACAAGCGGCGCAACGAATGCTGCAGCTACCGTGAGCGTTATTGAATCGCCATCGCGCACCCCCATCACCTTCACGTCCTCGCCCACTGCGGGCATCGCCTCCTTGTACTGCTTGCTGTTGAGCATGTGCTCAGTCTCGAGGACCAACCGCTCAGTAGGCGTGAATGGAGCGAAGCCTACGCCGAACGATGTGTCGTTCGCGAGCGGCATGTCCATGCCCTTGCTGAATATGCCGACGAGATCATCGGAGCCCTTAACTATCTTCGATACTATGTTCACTTCTTTCTCGAGATCCAGGAAGCGCGTATGCTCCTTCAGGTACGAGGCTGCTGCCTGCACGGCTATGTCGTCTACGGATATGCGTGTGCCCTGATATTCTTGCACAGCCCTTCCGGTCAGTATAACCTCGATGGGCCGCGTTATAGCACCATAGCCGTAGCGCGCTTCGGAGCTGCCGCCCACGATAAGGCCCTTGTCAACGTTGTGGTGGAGTATGGCGCCAGCTGCATCCATATAGGCATTTGAGAGCTCGACGCTGACTCTTTCCACTATGCCGTCAATGAGGCTGTCAGGGTGGCCGATGCCCTTCCTTTCAACGTATTCGACCGGCTGCTCCTCGAGCCTTGGATATGCATTCCGTGAGACCCTTATGTTTTCCATGTTATCGCTTTCGATGGGAAAAGCTCGGCACGGCTGCTTAAAAGGATGAGCGCAAAACTATAGTATGCAGATAAAAGGTTTGCTGGTTTGACACCTGTCGTTGAAGCTTTTGGCATGTGTCTACTCACTGCTTCTTGGCGGGCCTCGCGCTTGCTTTTATGTCCAGTATCTTCTGCAGGAGCTCCCTGCCCACATCGTCGAGGAGCGATGAAAATTCCCCCTTAAGAAGCTTCGCGTCCTCGTCATTGAGGCGCGTGTATAGCACCTGATTGTCTCTCACCTGACGGCCAAATGTAGGCTCATCCATGGAAACTGCCACGCGCTCGCCCTTTTTCGCAACGCTCATAGGTGCCTTCTCGTTCTGTATGCCTTTGAGCTTGCCCACGGTGTCGCCCGCCTCGTTCATGATCACATTCCCGGGCCTTATGCTGCCCTCCATGATGTCAACGCCGAATATTGCAGGGTGCGATATCCTGAAGCATGCGCCGGGCACGACCTGGAGCATAGCGGGCATTGCAAGGCGCTCCTCGACCTGCTTCGCCCTGTTTGAGCGCTTCCGTTCTGCAAACTCCTTGTAGTCGTCGACCAGCTTGTAGATTATCGTGCCGCTTATTATCTTCACGCCGCTCGTCGCGGCGGCCTCCTCGGCATCCTGGTCTACGTTCACGTTGAACGCGAGAACTACCGAATACAGCGGATCCATGCTGTTCATCGAGAACGCGTCGATTACGTCGCGCTTCGTTACGTTGCCTATGCCCTTCTTGCTGATATTTATCTTCTCGGATTCAAGGAGCTTCGAGAGGCCCTCTATGCCGCCTATCGAATCGGATTTCAGTATAAGGCCGGAGCGGTCCGTCTTGAAGACGTCGCCGAGTTCGGCATTTATCTCATCTTTGTAATTGCTGGAAGTCGTCTGTATGACAGACGAGCCCGGAATCGCGTCCTCCAGGCCGAGCGCGCTGACCTTCACGCCCGAGGCAGCGTTTACCGAGTCGACGTAGCGGAAGCCGCTTGCTGATTCGCGCATCTCGTGCAGCGGCTTGGGCTTCAGCAGCGCCTTGATCTTTGCCGTGTGCACTGTATTGTCTGTGCACGCGAACGCTATCGTGTCGTTGACGTGCAGCGTTCCGTCGTAGAGTATGACGTCTATCGTTGTGCCCATGCCGCGCTCCTCCTTCTTCTCGAGTATGCTGCCCTTGCCTGGGCCGTTCACCTCAATCGTGAGCTTCATCTCTAGGTAGCGCTGCGCAAGCCCCGAGACAAGCATGAGCAGCTCGGGTATGCCCTCGCCAGTCTTGGCGCTGATTGGCACCACTGCGACCTCGTTCTGGAAGTTCCTGATATTGCTGTAAAGGTCGCTCGAGAAACCCTGCTCGCTGAGCCGGCCGACGAGCTCGTAGACCTTCGCGTTCAGCATCTCGACTACGCGGGCATCCTGGTCCTTGAGCGACTCAGCAAGGCTTGCGCCCTCGCTGGCGCGCCAGCCGGTTATAAGGTCAATTTTGTTGGCCGCAACGATGAACGGGGTCTTGTAGCTCTTCAGGATCTTTATTGCCTCGATGGTCTGCGGCGCGAAGCCCTGCATTATGTCGACTACCAGTATGGCCATGTCAGCGACACTGCTGCCCCTGCGCCTCAGGTTAGTGAACGCCTCGTGGCCCGGAGTGTCTATGAAGAGCAGGCCTGGGATCTTTAGGTTGGTGTTGGCGCCTGGTATCACGCCGCACACCTTCTTTATAACGCTGAGCGGCACTTCGCTTGCGCCTATATGCTGGGTGATGCCGCCGGCCTCCTTTGCAGCGATCGTGGTGTTGCGCACACGGTCTAGCAGCGTGGTCTTGCCATGGTCCACGTGCCCCATCACAACTATTATTGGCTGGCGTATCATGTTTAGCACCCGAATCCGCGCAAAAGTAGCGAGGTACGCTCTCTCAGCAGTAGTATCTGGCTGGCCGTATTTATAGTTTTTGGGCGGCAGCAGGCAAGGCTTTTATTCTTAACGCAGCATTTAGAGCGTGCCAATAGAAAACACGCTGATTATACTGAAGCCCGACGGCCTAAAGCAGGGGCTCGAGGAGCATGTCCTGAAGATTATAGAGGCGAACGGCCTGGTGGTCGAGAAGATGAAAAGAGGAAGGCTGAGCGACGAGTTCTGCAACGCCTTTTACGTGTCTGACGAGAGGCAGCTCGCCAACACGGGCAGCAAAACCCTCAAGCTCGTTGGCGACGATGCTGTAATGAAGAGGCTTTACAATACGCTTGACGCGATTGAGATAGGCAGAACCATACTCAGCAGGTACGCCAGGTACATGGCCAGCGAGGAAACATTGATTATGAGAGTATCGGGAGAGGGCGCGATAGGGAAGATGCGTGCGGTTATAGGCCACACGGATCCGCAGCTGGCGCAGAAGGGCACCATAAGGGGCGATTTCGGCACAGATTCGCTGGTAAAAGCAACGCTCGAGGGCAGGCCGCTCAGGAATGTGATACACGCATCTGATGCCGAGAAGGCGGAAATGGAGCTCAGGCTGGCTGAGGCGGAATTCGGGCTGAAGTAGGTTATTATGTTTTGCTTGTAATTCGTAAATGAGTGATTCAGATGGAACGCACGCTTGTACTAATCAAACCTGACGGCGTACAGCGGGGCCTGATAGGCGAGGCAATAGGCAGGTTCGAGCGCGCGGGCTTCAAGATAGTGGCGCTGAAGATGCTCAAGCCCAGCAAGGAGCTTGCGTCGAGGAACTATCCTGACAGCGAGGAGTGGTACAGGAAGGTCGGCGAGAGGAGCACCGAGACCTTCAAAAGCATGGGCACCGATGTAAAGGCGAAGTTCGGCACCGATGACCCTATTGCGATAGGCAGGATAGTCAAGGGCTGGATTGTAAGGTTCCTGTCTTCAAGCAAGGTAGTTGCGATGGTTCTGGAAGCGAACAACGCGGCTGCGCATGCGCGCAAGATAGTCGGGGAGACAAACCCAATAAAGGCGATTGCGGGCTCGATAAGGGCTGATTTCTCGATAGACGATGTGATAAACGGCAATGCGCTGAACAGGCCGGTGCTGAACGTGGTGCATGCCTCAGGCAGCGCGCAGGAAGCTGCCGACGAGATAAAACTGTGGTTCACAGAAAAGGAGATGCTCGCGTATGAGAGGGACGACGAGCAAGTATTCTACAAGAGCTGGTAGCATGGAGAAAAACCTGTTGTTCATAAAGCCCGACGCTGTGAAGCGCGGCATATGCGGCGATATAATAAGTAGGTTCGAGCGCGCGGGGTTTAGAATCACTGCGATGAAGTTCTTATGGCTCACCAAGGCGCAGGCAGACCGATTCTACCCTAACGACAAGGAGTGGCTTATAATGCTTTCGAAGAAGACGGCTGAAGCGTTCACAAGGAGGGGAAAGAAGTTCAACAAGGTGGGCCTGGCATACGGCAGGCAGGTCAAGAGATACCTCATAGACTACATAACGTCCGGCCCGGTCCTGGCGTTCGTCATCGAGGGCAATGATGCGATAGCAGTATCGAGGAAGCTTCTTGGCTCGACAGATGCATCGGCATCAGCTCCAGGCACGATAAGGGGCGACTACTGCTCAGACTCGATGTACGCTGCCACAATGGAGAAGAGGGCGAACAAGACGCTTGTGCATGCAGCTGGAAACGCAAAGGAGGCGCGCAACCAGATAAGGCTTATATTCGGCTCAAAGCAGGACTAGCCTAGCT
>JAKAST010000010.1 GCA_021828155.1 Microcaldota archaeon
TTCCTATAAGACGCAATTGAATTCTCAAGAATCTTGTTGTAGAACTGTTGTGCAAGGACTAGCCTTTCGTCTATCTCTGCCTGCCTTGTGGCATCGGGATAGATCCTGAATTTGTAGGCTCTTGTCATTTCCATATCCGCCATCTATTTTATCTATATGTTCGTAAATTTTTATATCTTGTTGCTCTGCATTTCGCTCTCATCCAACCCCTAAAGGGAACCCTCTGAAGAGGGTGTGGGATTTCCCGCTCACTGTGTTAAAGCTTGGCACTCCCTTCGATACTGCCGATAAAAGCCACTACCTCCCTTGCCGTATCCTCGGCCCCGGCAAAATGCGGCGTATGGCCGCTGCCTTCGATTATTTTGACCTGGCTGTTGCTTATTCCATCAGCGAAAACTTTGGCGAAGCGCCTATCTATTACATTGTCTTCGGCACCCCATATGATGAGCGTTGGGGTGTTTATCCTCGCCAGCGTCTCGCCGGTAAGCTGATCATTTTTGACGTTAGACTCTGCTATGCTCCGCATCACGTATTCCTTGTTGTCATCGGTCATTATGAGCCTCTTGATCAACTCCTCACGTTGCGCCTCAATGCCGTTGTTGTCCAGCATCTCATCGAACTGCTCTTCCAGCCCGGCCGCATCCTCCAGTATGAGCGCCTTTATGTTGTAGAGCGAGGCGTAGTAGGCCGCTACCCAGCCGCCGTAGGAATGGCCCATGATGCACGCATCGCCGTAGCGCGTCGCCTTCAGGAACTCCTTCAGCACATCAACCTGCACCTTTACAGTGTACTCTATCCTGGGCGCATCTGACGCACCGTGGCCCAGCAGGTCGAGGAGCGTAACATCATACCAATTAGGCATGAACTCCACGAACCTGCTCCACACCTTCGTCGTGCCGCCTAAGCCGTGGATCAGCAGCAGCTTCGGGCCGCTACCGATGTGGCGAAGTGAATGCAGCCTGCCCATGCTGGTGTTGACATACTGCTCCGCGAAATCCTTTGCGTAATCCATCGCACTACCTTCCGTAGAAGAAATGCGTCGGCTTGCCGGCCGCAGCCTCTGCAGCCTCCTGGACAGCTTCGCTGAACGTCGGGTGCGGGTGTATTGTCTCAGCCATGTCGTCAACCGTTGCGCCCATCTCTATGGCAAGCGCAGCCTCAGCTATCATGGCGTTGGCGTCAGGCGACACTATCTCTACCCCTTTTACCAGACCACTGTTGTCGTATGCAATTTTTACGAAGCCGGAAGTCTCGCCGAACGCTATGGCGCGGCCCAGAGCGGTGAGCGGGAATTTCTTGACTGCTATGCCATCACCTTCCTCGATGCGGCCAGCTATCGCAATCTCTGGATCGGAGAATATTACTGCCGGCACAACCTTGTTGTCATATGAGACCTGCATGCCTGCCGCTATTTCCGCCGCGACCACTCCCTGCCTCATCGCCTTGTGGGCGAGCATCGGCTCTCCAGCTACATCTCCTATGGCGAATATGCCGTTTTCGGCGGTTCTTAGGCTGTTGTCGACCTTGACGAAGCCCTTCTGGTCGCGCTCCACCTTTGTATTCTCCAGCCCTAAGCCGTCGGTGTACGGGACAAGCCCTACTGCAACAACAATTATGTCTGAGCTCAACGTCGTGCCGTCGCTGAGCTTCACGGCAGTGCCGTCGCGGGAAGCTGGCGTAACCCCTGCATATACCTTTATGCCGAGCTCAGCCATTTTCTTCTTTATCACTGCAACGGCCTCCCTGTCAAACCTTGAGAGAACGTCAGATCTGGCAACTATCGATACGTTTGCGCCAAGCTTCGCGTACAGCATGCCGATCTCTACCGAGACATAGCCAGCACCGATTATGGCCATGCTCTTCGGCACGTAGTCCAGCATCAGCGCCTGCTTGTAGTCTAGCACTGACTTGCCGTCAATCTCGAAGCCCTGCATCGGCGTCGGCACCGAGCCTGTAGCAATTATAGCGTTCTTGAAGTCCAGCTCCACCCCATTGCTCAGCTGCAGCCTGCTGGCGGACATGAACGTGGCCGTGCCATTGAATACATCTATCTGGTTCATCTTGCACAGGTACGCCACGCCCTCCTCCAGCTTCTTCGATACAGCCATGCGCCACTCGTACATCTTCTTTGCATCGAGCATCACATTGTCGGCATGGATCCCAAATTTCTCAGAGTTTTTCGCAGCGTAGAATATGTCGGATATGTGTATGAGCGTCTTCGATGGTATGCAGGCATAGTTCAGGCAGTGGCCGCCGAGCTTCTCCTTTTCGACCAGCGCTACGCTCTTGCCAAGCTCTGCGGCGCGTATCGCAGCCACGTAGCCGCCCACGCCGCCTCCAACTATAGCTATATCGACGTTCTCAGGAAGCTCTCCCATCACCATGCAAGCACCATAATCAAAGCATGTCCAGAAACTCAGGATCCTCTATGTACTTCTTGAAGGCATTGCCCATCTTCACCGCCTCTGCGCCGTCCACGACCCTGTGGTCGAACGTAACCACGAACGGCAGCACCTTGCCTGCCTTAACCATGCCGTTTTCCACAACTGGCCAGTCCCTTATCATTGTCACGCCTAGGATTGCTACATCTGGGTAGTTTATCATTGGCACCGCAAGGAACCCCCCGCCAAGGCTGCCTATGTTGGTTATGGTGAATGTGCTGTCGCGCATCTCGTCCAGCGTTACGCTCTGCTCAACTACCTTCTTGTGGAGCTCAGATATCTCCTTTGCGAGCTCCATTATGCTCTTTCTGTCAGCATCCTTTACTACCACGACCTTCAGCCCGTCCGGCGCCTCGGCCGCAAGGCCTATGTTGTAGTATTTCTTCACCACGATCTCGAGCTTGTCCCTGTCGTAGCTCGCGTTGAAGTGCGGGTTCTCCTTCAGCGCCTCTACTGCAGCCTTTATTATGAAAGGGAAATACGAGAGCTTTACCCCGAATTCCTGGAGGGTCCTGCCCTTCTCTTTCTGCATTACGCCGAATAGCGCGCTGGCATCCGCGAGGTCCATGTGCGAGGCCCTGGGTATGGTCCACGACGCCTCCATGTTCTTCGCTATGGCCTTGCGCGTCTGTGTCAGCGGCACGCGCTCCACCTCTTCCTTGTGCTGCTCCTCGAGCAGTTCAGAGAACTTCGGCGCGGTAGACGCCTGCGGCGCAGGAGCGCCTGACTTGGAGGCGAATGCGCGCACATCGTTCTCAAGTATGCGGCCGTGCGGTCCTGTCCCCGGTACGGCATCTATGTCCACACCGAGCTGCTCCGCAAGCCTGCGCACCGACGGCGCCGCCGCAGCCTCTGCCGTCTGCTTTTGCGGACCGGGTTGCATGCTTGGCACCGGAGCCGACTGCATGTTGTTGCGCGCCTGCTCCTGTACAGGTGCTACTGCTGCATTTGCTGCGCTCTTAAGCTCATCAGCATTCCCGACAATCGCTATCGTGTCGCCTACATGCACGTCGCTGTTCTCCTTCGCCACAACCTTCACTATGCCGCTACCCGGCGCAGGCACATCCACAACTGCCTTGTCGGTCTCGACCTTGACTATCGGCTGATCCTCCTTTACAGCATCGCCATCCTTGACCAGCCATTTCTGAACGTGGCCCTCGGTTATGCCCTCTCCAACATCTACAAATTTCAGTTCCTTCATCACAACACCTACATCGACAGCAGCTTGTCTATGGCGCTGCCTATCCTGTTCCCGTTCGGAAGGTAATACTGCTCGTAACCCGGGAATGGGTACGGGAAGCTCGGCGATGCCACCCTCATTATCGGAGCATCGAGCTCGTACATGGCTTTCTCCGCGATCCTTGCAGATACCTCTGCGCCAACGCCGAAGCTCGTCGGGGCCTCGTGCACGACCAGAACCCTGCCTGTTTTCTTAGCACCTTCTATAATCGTCTTCTCGTCGAGCGGGTTTATGGTACACAAATCTATGACATGCGCAGATACCTTCTTCTTCTCAACCACATCGCTCACTATGCTCGCCATCGTGCCGTACGTAATTATGGTAATATCGTCGCCCTCCTTGAGCACGCTCGCCTTGCCTATCGGGACCTCGTACATCGCGTCTGGCACCTCCTGCTTGAATAATCTGTATAGCTTAGTCGGTTCGAGGAAGAGCACAGGATCGTTGAGATGCGCCGCCGCTATAAAAAGGCCCTTCGCATCGTAAGGCGTTGACGGCTCCACGACTATTATGCCGCCTGGGTGCGCAAAGAAGGCCTCAGGGCTCTCGGAGTGGTGCTCTAACGTGCGCACGCCCCCGCTGACCGGAGTGCGTATTATCATTGGCAGGCTCATAGCAGAGCGCGTCCTCTCTCTGTACCGCGCCGCATGGTTAACCAGCTGGCTGAACGACAGGTACATGAAGCTCGCGAACTGCAGCTCAGGCACGGGATGCATTCCCGCAAGCGCCATGCCTATTGCCGTGCCGACTATGCCAGATTCAGCAAGCGGCGTGTCTATCACGCGCTCCGCGCCGTACTTGTCGAAGAGGCCGTCCGTGACCCTGAACACGCCGCCGTCCTTCCCTATGTCCTCGCCCAGGAGCACCATGTCACTGTTCTCCTGCATGCACAAATCCATGGCGTTGTTTATCGCGCCTAGCATGTTAGTGTTCATTCGATCACCCTAGCCCTGCCAGAAGCCTGCCGCAATGGCCTCGTCCTCCTCGCTCTTGAGCGTCTCTGGCATGAAGCTGTACACGTTCTCGAACATGCTCCTTGGATCGGGCTTGAACTGCTCTGCCTTCTCTACTGCTTCGTCAATCAGCTTGAGCTGCTCGTCCTGCATCTTGCTCTCCATGCTATCGGTCCAGAGCCCCTTGCCAACAAGGTACTTCATGAGACGCGCTATCGGATCCTTGGCTTTCCATGCCTCTACGTCAGCGTCGGGTCTGTACTTTGTCGGGTCGTCTGAAGTTGTGTGCATGCTCATCCTGTACGTCACCGCCTCGATGAGCGTGGGGCCTGTCGCGCTGTAGTTTATAGCGTCGCTCGTAGCCCTGTACATTGCAATTACGTCATTGCCGTCGACCTGCACGCACTTTATGCCTGCTGCAATGCCCTTCTGCGCGAGCGTTTCGGCCGCAGACTGCCTGCTCCTCGGCACAGATATGGCCCACTGGTTGTTCTCTATTATAACTACGAGCGGCAGCTTGAACACGCCTGCGAAGTTTATAGCCTCGTAGAAGTCGCCCTCCGAAGTACCACCGTCACCCACATACACGATTACAGCAGCGCCGGTCTTCTTGTACTTCTGCGCATAGGCTATGCCTGCGCTGTGCGGCACCTGGGTGCCCACTGGCACTATGACCGGGAGGCCGTTGACCTCCTTTGGTATGGCGCCGCCCTCCTCGAAGCCGCGCCAGTAGATGAAGAACTTCTCCAGGGGCAGGCCTCTTGTGAGGTAGACGCCATGCTGCCTGAAGCTCGGCACGAATATGTCGCCTTGCCGCATGGCAGAGGCGCTGCCTATCTGCACAGCCTCTTCGCCGACCAGCGGCGCGTACGTCACCGCCCTGCCCTGCCTCTGAAGGCTAAGGGTCTTGGCGTCGAGCGCCCTTGCGAAGCTCATCTTCTTGTACATCTCTACAAGCATCTGGTCGGTAAGCCCCTTAGGCACCAGGCCGCTGTCGAGTGTGCCGTTCTCATCCATTATTTGCATGTAATCTATTGATCCGCTGTAAATTGCCTTAAGCATCCTTCCACCAGTTTAGTAGTAAGTAACCACGCAATGTATAAATTCATGATGCGCCCCCACATATACCACTCTGTGTAAATCAGCCGCATTAGGGGGCGTTGTTGAAAAAAAGTGAAGATTTAAATATATTAACTACGCACGTCCATATGTGACTTTATGGAAGAAAAAGAAATCAAGTTTTTGGTGAATGAGAACGACGTTTCCAAGGTTACCGTGGAAGTTAATGGATGCCACTCTATGGTGCCATTAATGCCTGAAAAGACGAAGAAATAATCAAAACATCCACTATACAAACTTTTCAGACCCTTACGTCGTATCCAATTAACGCGTGTAGGAGTTAAAGCTTATTCTTGCAGATATAGTGTGCAGCGCGGATCCTTTTTATCGATAGAGCCGGAAATGTAGTAAGCGAGTGCCTTGCAACCACCTCTGCAAATCTCCCCATATTTGCAAACCTCACATCTCGCATCCGTAGGTTGTAGTAGTCCTCTTCTAAATTCATTTATCGAGCCATCTTTAACCCATATATTCTCAAACGTGTCATCCAGAATTGATTTGGCGCTCATAAACATGTTCTTGGAGATGAACATAGGGCACGCAATGAGTCTTCCATCCGGTAAAACATAGATCTCCCGCCTCGTGGCTGGGCAGCCGGAAAAGGAGGTCTCCCTCATCGCCACGTTGTCTACATACGCGTCACTTTCGCCAGAGAGCACGGGTAGCCCCAGGCGGCATTCCAAACTGATACGCCCCTTGTATTCGTCCTTAAGCCTTCTGCAGGATTCTGATATTTTCCACAGCAATTCCCTATCATCTATATATAGAGGCTTCTGCCCGGGCTCTATTGGTATAAGCGTGTTTAGCTGCATCTGCTTTACTCCCAAATCCACAAGAAACTTCACAAAGCTGGGGATGCTTTCATAGTTGGCGTTTGTAACTACAGATGCCACGGAAAGCATGACGCCTTGATCCACAACGTACCTTATGCCGCTTAGAACCTGCTTGTACGCACCCCTTACTGCATTGTTCTGGTTCTCGAGGCTTGAATCGAGCGAAGTGTCTATAACAAAATTTGCTTTAAGGTTTTTGACCATGTCTATCAATGCATGATTTCTATCTAGCAGAGTCGCATTCGTCGATAGCTCTATACCCGCGTAACCTATGTCATCAGCATAACCTATGAGCTCTGCAAGATCCTTCCTAAGTAGTGGCTCGCCCCCTATGAAGTTGACGAATCTCACTCCATAGTCATATAAGATATCGAGGACTCTTTTCCATGCGTCCGTCGGTAGCTCATTCCTGAACTCCTTCTTGTACGGTGCGATGTAGCAGTATTTGCATGCAAGATTGCAGTTTGACGTTAAATAGAGGGATGCATTTGTAGGCTGTATCTGCAACGGCAGTCTCCTCGGCACAACCTCCCAGGAATTTCCCACCTGCGCCCGTGTCTGTTTACTGTTGCCCACTATCGCCGGGACTATGACCCCCCTATCGCGATTTAGAACATAGTATATATTCGAAGTGTCATCCATGACATCACTGCCGGTTAGGCTACCGCGTACATGTCCATTATACTTTATATATGTGAAACTATATATCCATTCTTCACTAAACAAAACCTATAAATTACATAACAAGCATTAGCTTTGAAATGGTAATCGTATGGATAAAAGTGCTCATCCTGAGACAAAGAAGATTCTGACGCCCCTAAACGATATCTTAAGAAAGGGGCTTGCGGAAGTAGCAGAGTATGTAACCCCTATATCAAAGCTTGCGACGAAGGTCGGCGAAGAGGTGTTTTTGCGAGGATGGGTTTATAGGCAGAGAAGGACTGGGAATCTTTCGTTCGTCGTGATGCGTGATGGCACAGGGATAGTGCAATGTGCAGTCAACAAGGAAAATGTTTCTGAAGCAGAGTGGAAGGCCGCAAATGATCTATACATAGAATCGGTCATAGAACTCGTCGGCACGGTTGTGGAGGACAAGCGTGCACCTGGCGGAATCGAAGTGCGCGTTAACGAGTTCAACTTGGATTTTAAAGGCGATAGCTTCCCAATAGGGAAGGATCAGAGCACTGAGTTCCTGCTGGATGTGCGGCACCTCTGGGTGCGCTCGCAGAGAATAATCGACGCATTGAAGGTCAAAGCAGCGCTTCTTGACTCCTCCAGAGAATTCCTGAAGGAGCGTGGTTTTCTCGAGGTCCAAACACCGCTGCTCACCAGCTCTGCGGCCGAGGGGGGCTCAACGGTTTTCTCTGTAGATTATTTTGGGCGCAAAGCGTTCCTTGCGCAGACCGGGCAACTCTACCTAGAAGCCCTGATAAGTGGGTATCCGCTGGTGTACAACTACGTGCCCTCATTCAGGGCCGAGCCCAGCAGAACACCGCGGCACCTTTCAGAATTCTGGCAGATAGAGCCGGAGATGGCATTCTACAACCAGGAAATGAATATGAAGCTGCAGGAAGAGCTAGTTGTTCATTACACACATGAGCTTGCAAAGAAGGTGCCAGACATTCTGCAAAAGTTCAAAAGGGATCCCAAGGACCTTCTCTCAATTCAGGCGCCGTTCGAGCGCATGACCTACGAAAAGGCCATCGAGGTGCTAGCCGGCAAAGGGCTGAAGATAAAGTGGGGCGACGGGATAGGTCTCGATGAGGAGAAGCTTCTGGTGGAAGATAGAACCCAGCCGATGTTCCTAACCAACCAACCGAAGGAGATGCGTGCATTCTACATGAAACTCAACCCTGACGACCCTAGAACCGTGCTGGACGCTGATCTGCTGGCTCCTGAGGGCATAGGCGAGATAATAGGTGGAAGCGAGAGGATAAGCGATTACAATGAGCTCATGCAAAGGCTGAAGGAGCAGAACCTCAAGCCTGAAGATTATGCCTGGTATATCGATTTGCGCAAATACGGGAGCGTTCCGCATTCTGGCTTTGGAATGGGCTCTGAGCGCGTTGTCCGCTGGATTCTAAAGCTCGACAGCATAAGGGATGCGATACCATTTCCGAGGACCATTAACCGCCTTGAACCGTAGGTCAGCGCATGGCCCAGTCAATAGCTACAAAAGATTCCAAAAAACGCCAGCTGCTCAAATTTTATGAGGAAGAGGAGAGCTTCAATAACTATGCCACTACAAATGTTAAAAGAGTTGGCGAATTGAAGAAAATTTATTCTGAAAATAAGGTGCATTTCGGCAACAGAGTACTAGATCTTGGCTGTGGCGGCGGAATCCTGGCGTTCATTGCCAAGCCAAAAGTATATTTTGGCGTTGACCTGAATCCTAAATCAATAAGACTGGCAAGAGAACAGACCAGAAATGCTGACAAGCAGTACCGGTTTGTTGTGGGAGACATCACGCGGCTTGAGAAGCTGGGCAGCTTTGATACTGTCGCACTCCTAGGAAATACGTTGGGCCATATCAATACCTTAGAGTTTCGTGAAGTCCTTGACGGAGTGGGCAAAAATGTGGCACATGGTGCAAACTTCATCATAGAGTATAGGGACACTGTGGACTTATTGTTCAATAAGCGATGGAAAGCGGTTATTGACGTGACGTTTGCCGACGGCCGGCGCGGCAAGAGCTTGACGCGTACCTACAACACATTTACCGGTGAAATAATGAAAGCAGATGTTTTTGGTACCCACACTCTGCTCAGGGTAACTCAGGCGGTATGGGCGCCGTTTATATTGGAGCAGATAATGCTGTGTTCTGGCTGGAAGCTCATCAAAAGGAGCAGGTCTAGGCGATGGGACGGCTGGTTCGAAATATACAGATTGGAAGCTAGGAGACAAAAGCCAAAAAGCATATTCCTGCATCAATGAATCGAGTACGCGCAATTCTGCAGGCATAAATGCGGCCCTTTCTGTGGCGGGCGGGCTCGCACCTTTGGTCAGGACCTGCCACGCCTCTGCGCGGCCGCGAGCTCCACGAGCGGGCACCCAGAGCCGATGAGCTTGGCTCCCGCGCTAGTCAGTGCGTATCTTACCCTTACCGGTGATGCGGCTATAACCTCTCTCTCAACAAGGCCCGCCCTTGCGAGGTCCTTGAGCACAGCTGAGAGCGTCTTGGCGGTGAGGCCGGACCGCGCAAGCAGCTCGTTGTAGAACACGCCGTCCCTGTTCGGCGCCATCATGCTGACCACGGCCATGCGCCAGTTCGCCCTCATCATGCGCCCCAGCTCGGTGCGGTCCAGACTCTCGCTGCGTATAACCCTAATTACAGGGCAGTTTTCCACTACCATAGCGACACCTCGCATGCATCTTTCGGGTTCCATATATAAAGGTATTGCTGGTTATGCCAACTAAATGCGCTTTACTTTGGTATACCAGTTTTACTGAATGTACAAGCAGAGTGGAAACGTTTAAATTCTTTGCACCGGATTGATAGCTTGATGAGATCATGACATTCGTTGACCCGCTCTCGGTGATGCTGCTTGTTGCAGGGATGAGCACGCTGCTGCTCGCCATATACGCATTGATGTCGGTCAGGAGCAAGAAAGGGCTCGCGAATCTCGCCGTGCCGATGTTCGCCTTTGGACTGTTCAACTTTATAAGCGGCTTCCTAATGTCGTTCGCGTGGCCTATGCCAGGCGCGTACAACATACTCTTCGGCGACGCACAGCTAGTCCTCGGTCTGCTGATGCTGATGGGAGGCTACATGGTCTACAAGAACATGGACCTGAAGATACTGACAGTATTCGGGTTCTTCTTCGGTATATATCTGGCCGTGGAGGCAGCTGCTATACCCGCATTTGGGCTGGAATCCGGTATAAACTTCCTGCCCGCTTTCGGGCTCTATGTTTTTGCAGCGCTCTCCGCTCTGTTCTCGCCTTTGGTGTACGTGGGCTCAAAGAACCAGAAGTACGCATACTACTTCCTGTTCGCCCTGCTGATAATAACCACATTCCTGCTGTTCTTCATAGGGTACACATCCATATACGAGCACTTGGGCTCTCCACCATAAATCAGTAAGACAGCGGGTTGCTGGAGCACGCGCTCCAGCGCCCATTTTAGACTTTAGTTCAGTTAAGCCTGTCTAGTCAAGCGCGTGCTCTGCCATTACCTCAGCTATCTCCTCCTTTGTAGGCATGGGCTGGCCTATCAGCGGGCCTTTCTTAAGCGCCACGTCGAGCGCGGCGTATATCGGCTTGTCGGCCTCGTAGAACAGCCCTATAGGGAACTTGCTTTGGTCGTTGTCGAACTCGAAGGCCTTCTGCATCGCGGCGCTGAAGTCATGCGGGTCGTGGCCCTGCTCCTCAAGCTTGTAGATTCTTGTCCTGAACCAGTCGTAGGTGTTGAGGTGGTTGAAGCTAACGCACGGGCTCTGCACGTCTATCAGCGCGAAGCCCTTGTGCTTTATGCCGCCTTCTATGAGCTTTGCCAGGTACATCGGGTCGCCAGAGAAGCCCCTCGCAACGTACGTTGCACCTGCCGCGAGTGCTATCGCGATCGGGTTTATTGGCCTCTCTATCACGCCGAACGGCGTTGATTTGGTCTTCTGGCCCATCATGCTCGTCGGCGAGGCCTGGCCTGTCGTGAGCCCGTATATCTCGTTGTTCATGACTATGTATGTTATGTCGATGTTGCGCCTTATCGCGTGCACGAAGTGCCCCATCCCTATACCATAGCCGTCGCCATCTCCGCCTGCGACAAGCACCGTCAGTTCCTCGTTCGAGAGCTTCACGCCCTCAGCTATGGGCAATGCCCTGCCATGTATGCCGTGTATGCCGTAGGTCTTGAGGTCATGGGGCATGCTAGAGCTGCAGCCTATGCCCGATACCAATACAGTGCTGTCTGGATCGAGCTGGAGGTCTGTGAGCGCCTTTAGTATCGCGGAGTCCACGCCGTAGTCCCCGCAGCCCGGGCAGAATATGGGCTTGACATCCGATTTATAGGATTGTTGCGTCAGCATGCAGTCACCTTTTAGCATAATTCACGATGCCTTCGGTAATTTCCCCAGCGGTTATGGCCTCGCCATCGTACTTGAGCACGCGTTCCGCTATATCTATGCCTGTGTTCATTGAGATGACCTTCGCGAGCTGCGCGGTCGCGTTGCACTCCACGTCGACAAGGTGCTTGCCAACCAGCAGCGCCTTGACCTTGTCGGAATCCATGGGCAGCATGTATGAGAACGCTATTAGCCCGGCATTGATCCCGCGCTCATTGAGCAGCTGCAGCGCCTCCGTTGCGCTCTCAGTAGTAGAGCCGAATGTCACTATGAAGATGTCTGCCTTCTCGTTCACTACAAGCGGCATCTCTATAGCGCCGTCCTTGAGCATCGTGTTCATCTTGCGCATACGCTTGTCGTGCATCTTCTTCCTGAGCTCCACGTACTCCTCGAGCCCGACCAGCACGTCGCTGATAAGATTCCCGTACTCGTCGTGCTCGTCGCTCGCAGCAACAAACGCGTTGCCCTTCGTGCCTGGTATCGATCTGGGCGATATGCCGTTTTCGGTAAGCGCATACCGTTTGAACCTGCCGTCTTTCGGCACATCAGTTGCGACGAGCCCCCTGTCCACGGAAATCCTGCCAGGGTCCACCTCTATGCTCTCGATATGCTCCGACAAAAACAGGTCCATCAGCACTATCACCGGGCATTGGTATCTCTCTGCGAGGTTGAAAGCCTCGGCGCCCACGTAGAAACATTCCTCCACATTGCGCGGCGCCACGACTATCCTTGGGAATTCGCCCTGAGACGCATGCATGACGAAAAGCAGATCGCCCTGCTCAGTCTTGGTCGGCAATCCTGTGCTCGGGCCTCCCCTCTGCGATTCTACGACAACTATCGGCGCCTCTATCATGCCTGCGAGTCCGAGCGCCTCTACCATGAGCGAGAAGCCGCCGCCGCTCGTACCGCACATCGCGCGCACTCCTGCGCTTGCAGCCCCTATCGTCATGTTTATAGCTGCAATTTCGTCCTCAGTCTGCTTGAACAGCACGCCGAGATTCTCGTGCTTGGCGAACCACTCCAGTATGCTGCTTGCAGGCGTCATCGGGTACGCTGCATAGAACTTGCATCCCGCGCTGTATGCCCCGAGCGCGAGCGCCTCGTTGCCGCTCATGAAATAGCGCACCTTAGGCGCATTCCCTATCTCGAGCCTCTTACCGAGCGCGGCCTTAGACTCAAAGCCGTAGCCGAGATTCACTGCATCAAGGTTTGGCTTTACCTCATCAGGCTTGTACTTGAATGTGTTAGCCACCGCCTTGTCTACGGCGTCCTCGCCTACGCCTATGAGCTTGCACACGAAGCCTATCGCAACGCTGTTCCTGTAGATGAAAGAACCTCCGCTCTTAACTGCCATGTCGGTGAGTGGCATGCTCACGAGCTGCAAGTCCTGCCTGTTCTTCGCGGCATCATCAATCCCAGGCACCTTGCTGTCGTATATAACAACTCCGTTTTTCGAAACAAGGTGCAGGTTGCTCTCCAGAGAATCCTTTGTCAGCGCTATCAGCACGTCTATCGTGTCGCCATATGAATAGAGCTTCTCCTGCGATGCGCGGACCTGGTGCCAGACGTTCCCGCCGCGTATCACAGACTGGTAGCCCCTATACGCAAAAACGTAGAGCCCGCTGTGCCCAAGAAGCCTCGCGATAAGCTGGCCGGCGGAATCTATGCCGTCGCCGTTCGCGCCGCCTATCCTTATGGAAATGCTATCCGCGATAGAAACACCCTTACTAACACACGAGATTGTCACCCAAACCCTTTATTGATTTCGGTAATCGCAGGGAACTGGTAGTAAGGGAATGGACCCGGCGGGATTCGCACCCAGATTTTTTGATAAAGCATTTCGTAAAAAGGTTTCACTGTAACAGATACTCATAGCATAATTAATCTATAGTGCGTCTCTCTCTTTTTGGCACTACTCTTCAGCGCCAGCACCCTGGCGTCCCGAGTATGCACATGCCCATGGCGATGGGCACGCGGAGAATCGAACTCCGCTCTCAAGCATGTAAGGCGAGTGCCTTTGCTCTCCTGTCGTCGTGTTCCAAACTTCATTCTAACGCCTCAAATCATACGTCTTTAGCTCGAATATTGTGCATTCGCACACTTAATTTTCAAGCCTCAGTATATAAGCGGCTAGTGTTCGGATTGCAGGAAATCCAGACCATATTTTCATTTCTAAGCGTGCAGATGTCAGCGTATCTTCAAGCAACTTATGTCATGGGCCGCTGCTCGTGGTGTTATTGTCACCGGCTATTTGATTCAGCTCATTCTCTACACTTACATTAAGCTGATTCGTCGAACCGACCTGTTCGTTTGCGTTAATGTTGTGTATAGCGATGGCTTTAAGCGAAGTTACAAGCATGTAAGTCGCATTCGGTGCGCTAGCTATCTTGGTGCGCATATCTATAAGTATGGACATGTTGTCTGCCGTGACGCCGCCAATGACATTGGCGCTTAGCTGATGATCTGGTACTTCTACGTTATAAGTTCTGCCGCCTACAAGTATTCTGACAGACGTTATGTTGAATCTAATCATGCCGACACTGACATTCATTGGCACTTTAAGCTTTCCTACCACCTCACTTACGTTTGCCAGTGACATCAAGTTTACTATACCTGTGGTATTATCAGTAATCCAGCCTGCTGAGCCACTCATGCGAGCCTGGAGGGAAGAATATGACACCAGCAAAGCCTGCGTGCCGTTGGGCACGCTCGGCGGATCTGTCAATTGGATTGTCAAAATAGTCGCTGGTTTCCCCCCTCCTTGATGCGTCAAGCCAATGAATACACCAACGCCAATGAATGCGGCTATGGCAACGCCCATCAGTATAAGTGGTATCATGTTGACTTCCTTGACGCTCATTGCCTTCTCAATGTTAAATCCAGGCTTTATGCGATAGTATTTCCACCGTTTGGCATAACTGTTCTCCACTCTTTCTATCGCACCCATTCTCTCAAGCTCGGCAATATGCACACTAACGGTAGACGGCGACAGCCCCAGGAGTTTACTCATCTCTCCCGGAGTGCATGGTCGCTTCGAAAGAATCTTGAGTATTCTCTTTTTCATATGCCATGTCTTGCCCATCGATTTCACCGTTACGTTTCAGGTTCCGGCCTTTCCCTTCTGAACAGTGCGGCATAAACCAGCAGCACCCAAATTAACAGTACAGATATGCCGGACAGAAAGACGACCTCTTTAATTTCTGAGGCATGTGCCAGTCCATTATGGCTTATATTCCCGTATCCGGAGACCAGCATAGTAACGCCAGATACTAGCATTGCTCCCATAACCATTACAATTGTCAATGATTTCGCCAGTCCTGCCCTTATTCGCATGATCGAATTCAGCCCTTATACGATTTTAAAATCTTATTTCCTGCACTGACCCCGCCAAAGAATTGGTAGGCGGGGCCAGTGCCCGACTCTTTCCTCCATCAATTGCCGATTTCAGCTCCCACGTGCACGGTCCCTGCCGTGTCGAGGCCTCCACCAACCTGTTGGACGTTGAGTCCACTCTGTACATCCGGCCCGCTTTGTACATTCAGGCCGCTCTGTACATTCACACCGCCCTGTGCGTTGGAGAGCGTCGAAGCCCCTGCCAACGGCGTGTGCGTTGTACTGCTTTGCGCAGCAGCTATGCCAGCCATACTGGCTATTGCCAGTACCGTGGCAACCATCGCTGCCATTCCTATCCTGTTCATGCTATCACCAATACACATTATTAGCTATATATTAAAAGAGGTATTTAATTTGTTCGTTTTTATTTCGTTTTTAACGTCGTAAAATTTGAATATCTGATTGTGATATCTCATAATCCTTAAACCTCCAGCTCGTTCACTAGCTCAGGGTGGTCGGTCATTGCATTCCCTCCCTCTTTCGCAGTTCACGAGGGGCGTGCCACAACTGGCTTTAAGCTTGCAACCAAGCAGCAATCGCACCCAAGCTTCTTAGGGAGAAGTTTAGTGGACCCGGCGGGATTCGCACCCGCGACCTCCTAGTTGCGAACGAGGCGCGCTACCACAGCGCTACCTTCGATAGCAAAGTATTTAAATATATAAGTGCATATTATTACATAAAATTGCAATAAAATGTAGTTATGATTCTATGGATATAAGAGACCAGGCGCAGATGGAGAAAGCAAAACTAGAGGATGTCCTAGTAGAGCTCTTGTATAGCCGGTACAACAGTTTGGTGTTTCACGGCGGCACTTCGATATGGAGATGCCATGGAGGAAACAGGTTCTCTAGAGACATAGACTTCTATCTCTATGCTAAGACGAAAGAAGAAAAGAAACGGCGCTACAAGGAGCTTTCAGAATTCTTGAAAGATTCAGGATTTCTGATCAAAGAAAAGGGATATGAAAGGGCAACAGACACGATGCACTTTTTGGTAGAATCCAACACAAAAATGAAAATCGACATAAACTTTAAATACAAAAAAGGCACCGAATCCGATTACACGAAAATTGACGGCAGCAAAATTGTTGTCTTATCCCTGAGCCCATTAGAGCTCCTAAATGAAAAGATGGCCGCCTACGAGGATAAACTGAATAGTGCGGAGAAATTCAAGCAGACTGAGGTGCAGGATTTGTATGACATTTACTATTTAATTTCCCTGGTCGACAAGGCTGATGCGAAGACGGTCAAACGACTAAAGGCATTAATTGGAAAAATAGACGAAAATCCGCCGCTCAACATGGGCAGCCTAGGGCATCTGATAATCGCAGGCCTGCCGCCGACATTCGACCTGATGGTAAACACGATAAAGAAGTGGTTGAGTGACAATAGTAAAGGACATAATTAATCATTTTTCAGACTACTACGTGTTCACGCACAGGGACCTTAAGCTATATTTCAAAAACAAAAAGCTGAAAACGGCAAACCTTACAAGAATCATCGCGTATATGAAGAGCAGTAAGAAGCTGTATACGATTAGAAAAGGAGTCTATGCATTCAGAAAAGATAGCATGGTGGCGGGCTTTGCGTACAGCCCATTCTACTATGGATTGCTATCCGCGCTAACTATAAATGAGCTTTGGACACAGAATTCTAGGCCGGATATCATTACCATCCGGAAGGTACGTGTCTCTTCGATGCACATATTTGGCGATATGAAGGAAACGGTCTTCGTCCACCATGTGCCAGCAAAGTATTTCTTCGGGTTCGACATAGTCAAATACGGGACGCTGAATGTGCCTGTATCAGACCCAGAAAAGACACTTATAGACCTGTTCTACTATAAGGTGAGGTTGCCGATTCAGGATTACGGCGAGCTATTAAAGAAGATAAGCAGAAAAAAAGTCCGCAAATACTTGGAGAGGTATGACAAGCACACTGCTACAGTCGTCCTGAATTTCATAAAACGGTACAAGGAATCTGCAGACGCAGGCAAGTTCGTTAGCCCATATTAGTGGACCCTGCGGGAGTCGCACCCGCGACCTTCTCGTTGCGAACGAGACGCTCTACTACTGAGCCAAGGGCCCAAAATATCGCTTACGTATTAGGGCTAGGAGCGTATTTATTACTTATACCGGTCTGCGCCCCTGCGTTCCCTGCGCCCTATCGACTCGACGTCCTCCTCTATGATGTACACTGCCCTCTCGAGCAGCAGCCGCATGGCAAGCAGCAGGGCGATGCCCAGCGCCACCAGTACCAGTTCCGCGTAGCCTACGCCGAAGAGCATGAACGCAAACGCGATGCCAACAGCAGGTGGATGCCCGGCGTCGAAGAGCGGCAGCAGCATCGCAACTACAAATATGATTATGATTATCGCGGCGTACTCCCCTATAACGGCTATGCTGAGGGCCCCGAGATAGCCGAGCAGCGCCGCTATTATGTAGCTCTTCACGAACCTTGCGGGCCTTGCGGTTTTGGAGCGCGGCAACATGAACAGCAGGAAGGCGCTCGACGCAAATGAGGCAAATATGAGCACGGAAAGCCCTGTATGCGCCCTTATGTCGAGCGACGCTACGCTCAGCATGTACGCTACCACGCCTATGCTAAGCGCGGTGAGCAACGCGGGCACTATACTGTTGCGTATGCGGTGGGTCTCCAGGCGCAATCCGTCAATGCTCTTTCTTTTCTGCATGCTCTACCTCAGCTTACCCCAGCATGGCAAGTACCTGTTCCGTTGTCCTTAGCTTACCTATCCTGGGGAATATAAACTTTAGCGCAGCGTTGTGCTCTTCTTCTGTCATGGCGGCCATCGCGTCAGTAGCAAATACCTGGTTATAGCCGTGCTGGTACGCCTCCCTTGCTGTGGTCTCAACCCCTATGTTGGTCGATATCCCGCACAGCACTATGGTGTTTATGCCACGCCTCCTGAGCTGGAGGTCGAGCTCAGTGCCGTGGAACGCGCCCCACTGCCTCTTTGTTATTACAATGTCGCTGCCCATGGGCTTTATCTCGTCCATGAAGTCCGCCCAGTCTGCTGGCCTCTCGCCCTGCCACTGCGAGCCCTGGTCGGTGAGCGGCGAGAGCATGTCCTTGCCGTCAATGCTTGTCACGTGCACCAGGAACACCTGCGCGCCCGCACTTCTGAACTTGCCAACGAGCTTTGCCACATTGCCTACGACCTCCTGCGCGCTGTGGGGTGCGAGCTGCCTCGCCATGCCCGCAATGCCTTTCTGGATGTCTATCACGACAAGGGCTGTCTTCTTAGAGTCAAGCGCATCTGCCATGCAATCACACCGAGTATTCATGTAGAAAAATATTTACGCTTCATGTCGGCAAACGCGACTGCATCAGTTTTTAATAATGCGTTGCAATACATAGAATACGGCCTCGTGGCCCAGGTTGTGTAATGCCAGAAATCAGGAAACGCTCCGGCAGGCTCGAAAAACTGCTCTCCGGAATTGTCAAGGAGATACGGCCGTCAAAGGATGAGATTGACTCTGCCAACAGGTATTCAAACGATTTGATGGGCAGGCTCGAGCATGTACTCCCACGAGACGTTGAGATAATACTGGCTGGATCGGTAGCAAGGGGCACGCAGGTGCGCGGCTCGTCCGACATAGACATATTCCTGCTCTTCCCGAAGGCAGCGCCGGAACGGGAGATGGAGGCCAAGGCGCTCAGAGCCGCAAAGTCCATAGTTTCGCGCAAGTCTGGCGAGAGCTACGAGATAAACTACGCCGAGCACCCCTATCTCAAGCTTATAAATAACAAGCTTGGCTTCACAGCTGACATAGTGCCCGCGTTCAAGATACGCGACTCCAGCGACATGGGCACTTCGGTAGACCGCACGCAGCTGCATAACGAATTCGTAAAGTCGCACCTGAGCGCGCACCAGCGCGACGAGGTCAGGCTGCTCAAGCACTTCCTCGACTGCCACAGGATTTATGGCGCCGAATCGCGCACCTCCGGCTTCTCGGGCTACCTCTGCGAGCTGCTCATATACCACTACGGCTCCTTTGCTGCAACGATGGAAAGCATCTCTGCGCTGAAGTTGCCGTTAGTCATACGCATATCAGACAACAGCGAGGTTTCAGATACTGCAGAGCTCGAGGCTGCCATCAGGCGCTTCGGCTCAAAATTCATAGTAATAGACCCAACTGACAGCACTAGGAACGTTGCAGCCAACGTTTCTATGGAATCGCTGTCCAGGCTGATATTGGCGTCGAGGATGCTTCTGCGCAGTCCAGCGGCCGAGACCTTCTACGGGCCCAGAATGATCGACACCGCCTCGCGCGCGTGGCTCTCCCGGCTCATCAAAGGCTACGGCTTCGACGTTCATACAATAGCAGTGAAGCTGCCGCGCATATCAGAGGACACGCTCTGGCCGCAGCTCAAGCGCCTCGCCGGAACCGTAGCAAAGCGCATAGACAGCGAGGGCTTCGCGCCCCTGCTCTCGCTGCAGTACATGGAGGGCGGTGAAGCTATAATGTCGTTCATCACCAACAAGGCCGAGGTAAATGCCAAGCTGGTAGAGGGCCCGCCGGTAGACATAGCCGAAGGCTCAGCGCTCTTCTATACGAAGCACAATCACGGTTCAAACGTCTTTGTGGAGGGCGACCACCTTTTCTCTATAGAGAAATCACAATTCACAAACGCGCACGCACTGCTGGAACACCTACTTGCCAGCAAGGAATTCAGCTTTCCGTCGCATATCGCGAAAAGCCGCGCACGCCTATTTACCGGGGCGTTGCCCGAGAGGTATGCTAAGATGCTGCGCCTGGCATACGAGAGCAAAATGAGCATATGAGTCAGAGGCCGTACCTGTTGCCTCCCTTGACCATGCTTACCAATTCCTTCTCCTTGCTGTAACGCCTCGCCTTCGGCGCTGATGCGTACCTACCCGCAGCCCTTGCCGCAATGTACCGCTGCACTGCCGCCATCTCGCCAGGCTTTTCGACCTCATATGTCTCGCGCGCAAGACCCTCCATCGCAGTCCCGCAGTAGTCGAGTGCTTCAGAAATGATGTTCTCCCTTATCTTATCAGCATGATACTTTCTTGCGGAAAGCCTCTCCGCAAGTTTCCTTAAGCCCAGCCTTGTGACAACAGCGACATCGCACTTTATTCCAAGATCCGGAGCCAGATGGCCCACGACTATAGTAAGCCCCTTGGCTGCGCCTATGCGCCTCCTTACCGCTGCGGCGAGCTGCCTGATCCTGACCTCTTTCGAGCCGTGCCATGTGTTGCCGGTGTAGAGCCCTAGCTCTTTCGCTACATTGTTTATCTCTATCAGCGAGGCGTTCCCTGCGCGCCTGTCCAGCGCCCTCGCGAACGTGCTCTTGCCTGTGCCTGGTGTGCCTGTGACAACGACTACCAGCCCCTTGCGCCTGTCTCTACTTGAAGGCAAACGCCACCACTCCGTCGAGCAGGTCATTGACCTCGTCGCGCGCCGCATCTATGGTCACTATGGCGCTTGGCTGCAGGTTGACCCGTATCACATAGTTCTTCGCGTTGGTGCTGAAGAGCCATTCCCCTATGTTGTAGTTCCTGTACATGCGGCTGAAGTCCGCTATGACCGTCGATGCCGATACAAGCTTCTGCACCAGAGCCAGCACTGAATTGTCGACGCTGCTTATGTAGAATACCTCGTCGCGTGCCTCGTCCCTGTCCATTGCGTCGGGCCTTATTAGCGGCACGCTGTTCTGCTTCGCCTGCAGCGAAATGTTCTGGCTTAGCTGCTTGGTTATGGAATCGCACTTGAGGCCGTCGCTCTCGAAGCTCTTACGCTCCTCCGGCATCGAATCTATGGTCTCTGACACGTAGCTGTCTATGTCTTCGTGTATGTTGTCGATTGTCGTTGCGAGATTTGCAGTGCCGGAATACCTTCCCGGATTGGTGAGGAGACCGCGAAGTGAGATATTGTATTTCTGCTTAACCGTAGGCTCTACAGAATCTATGAGCATGCCTGCGGAATCGCTCCAGGTATCAGCCATCGAAACACCCTTATTTATAGCCCAGCTCATATTATTAAACCTACTTCGGGTGAGGCGTTTATGGACGAGGCGCAGGTTAGGAAGCGCATAGAGAAGGATCTTGCGCTGTTCGATGAGTCTGTGAAAGGCATGGGAGCCCAGCAGGGCGGCTCCGCAAAGGTGCTCGAGCTCGCCAGGATGTATGCCTCAGACTCAAGGAGCTTCCTTGAAAAGGGCGATCTGTGCACATCATTCTCTGCGATAGCGTACGCCCACGGGCTCGTTGATGCGCTCAAGGCCATGCGGGGAATTGAATGATATACAGAGAGGGCAGGGCGGCCATACGCTATCACTCCAAGGCATTTATCAATCCGCATGCAAAGCTAACGCGCGACATCGGTACTGCGCTGGCCAGGCTCCTCTTGCCCAAGCAATATTCGGTTCTTGACCCGACTGCAGCGACAGGCGTGCGCGGCATGCGCTACGCGCTCGAGGGCGATGCGGGCAGCGTCACCTTCCTCGAGATAAATGCATCGGCATACAAAGACCTTGAGCGGAACGTCAAGAGCATTCCGCATGGGGTTGGCGTGAGGGTGCTGAACACGAGCGTGCAGGAGTTCGCAAACACCGCGCACGAGAAGTTCGACCTCATAGATTTGGATCCGTTCGGCGGCGCTGCTCCGTACATCCACGACCTGCTAAAGCTTGCCAGGGACCGAACCGCATTCTTTGTCACAGCAACCGATACTGCTGTGCTTTGCGGCGCCCACGCCAAGGCCTGCGCGCGCATGTACGACGCCTGGCCCATGCACAACGTGCTTTCGCACGAGACCGGCCTGCGCATACTCATAGGATATGTGGCGCGCACAGCCGCGCAGTACGATTTCGGCATAAGCGTAGAGCTGGCGTTCACATACCTGCACTACATGCGTGCCATGATTGTGCTCAGGCACGGCGCGAAGAGCGTAGACGCCACGGAGCGCGAGCTCGGCTACGCATACTACTGCAGGAAGTGCTGCAACGCTTTCTATGCGATGGGGCGCGTGCCCGAGCGGCAGAGATGCGGCTTCTGCGGCTCCGAGGTAGAGGGTGCGGGCCCGCTCTGGCTGGGCGCGCTGAAGGGCACAGCAGCCTCAAGGGTGCTGGCCGACTACTCCGGCGACGATGATGTTCCTGCTTATGAGCGGAAGTTCGCAGCCGTACTGGCCGAGGAGCCGGACGTGCCGCTCTACTACAGCATACCGCACCTGACGAAGAGCATGGGAATACCCTCCGTACCGATAGACGCAGTGATAGACGCGCTGAGGAAGTCAGGCAGCCTCGCCGCCAGAACAAGCCTCGAGGCCAGTTGCATAAAGACCGACGCGGAGATAGGTACAGTGCGCGATGCAGTCAAGAACGCAGCTGCCAGGCGCCCGAACCAAAAACCACCGGTATAAAAACCTTGCCCATGCGGGTTTCTGGGTCTGTCGGCGCAATACCTTAATTCCGCTTTTCTCCGACGAGCACCCATTAGCGGAATTGTAAGTTATAAATAGGTGGAAAGTCAAAAGTCATAACAAGGGTGAAAGGGTGAGCGGGGGACAAGATGGCAAAAAGCGGAGAGGTAGGGGGTAGAGTAAGCGGCGCTGGTGCCGCTACGAGCGGGGCTAAAGACCGCTGTGCAATATGCGGACGGCAGCTGGGCGGGGCAGAGGTTAAATTCGTACTGCCTTCGAGAGCCCTGAGCAAGACCGGCATGGAGATATCGAAGAGGCTCGCGTGCGTGAGCTGCTACTCGATGATGGCGAGGAGGAGCCGGGTAAGGGTGCCTGTAGCGCAGAGGCAGAGCCTGATACGCCGCCTAGCGAGCAGCACCATAGCCCAAAGCGTAGTGCAGGGCGCCAAATAATACCGGAAGGCCGCATTCGTAGAGGGTTTGCTCACTTCCTTGGGCCTAATCGCAATTTTGGCTGCAGCAAGCCTGTTTCCCATTGGCGCAGCCATGGCTCGCGCACGTCAATATTTATGCAAAATGATCCGAAAAAGAAAGAAAACTAAATGGTTCAGCGCTTCCTTGCAGACACGGTTACCATGTGTGCCTCGTTCTCGTAGCCTATCGCGTCCCTGAAGACATTGGGCTCCATCGCCATAGTGCTATCGGAATAGGGATCGTTCACGTACAGCGTGTCCTCGTCGTAGCCCTTCACCACGACCCAGTGCGGCGAGGCCTCGAGATACGGGTTTATGACGTTGGCATTGACCAGCACTATCGGTATCTTGTTGCCGTTTATCGCCTTCTTTATGGCGCTCACTGTCACCTGGCCGTGCTCCTCGCTTATCTTCATGTCCTTTACGCGGTCGCGTATCTCGTTGAACGATGATTTGAGCGTGTCCAGATTTATGCCCTCGTACACCGCGAGCTTCTTCTCGTAGCCCTCGTCCTTGATGTTGGTACTGATTATCTCTGGCTTCGCGCCGCGCTTGGCCAGGGCATAGGCAAGCCCGTACCTTGAGCCGTGCCAGACGCTGCCGCTCACTGCCTCTTTCCATATGTTGAACTCCTCCTCCTTCTTGGACTTGAAGTTCTTGTTAACGTACTTTAACACCATCATGGCGCATGCTGCCGAGCTCGTGAACTCCTCGCTCTGCGCGTAGTTCGGTATCTCAAACATCCTCGACTTCTTGAGCTTCGATGAAGCCCTTGCCTTGTTCTTCGCCATGTATGTCACTTGAATGTAAGTGCAGGGAGGGAGATTTGCTCAAATTTTTTGAACTCCCGTAGGCCTAAGCCAACGGATCTTGAGTCCGTCGCGTTTGACCATGCTCCGCCATCCCTGCACGCTACTGTTAGCGAACGTCATATACATAATATTATGCTCGCAACGCCGATAGCTGCAGGAAATCGCGCCCAGTGAGTGTTGCGCTGTCCTGATATTTATATCTTTCCACGCAAAAAGCCGGCCGCTTATTAAAGCTTGCGTCAGCTTTCCCTCGTAAGCGATCACTTCCGCAAATCTATCTGGTTATCTGGTAGCCCCTAACCTCATCGTAGAGCTCCTTTGCTTTTGCGTTCTTCTCAAAATGCTCCCTCACGGGCCTTATTGCGATTTCGAGCTTTTCTGTAACATAGCTCTTCAGGTCGGCGGGGTGCAGCCTGCCCTCCATGTACGCCCTCTTAAGGGACTCGAAGCTGTCCACCTCTAGATTACCGCCGAACTTCTGCGGCCGTTCTATTGTTATGCCTGCGTTGCGGTCCTCGATAAGCGCGAGCTCCAGGAAGTTGAACAGCGGATTGCCCTCCACAACCCTCTCGGGGCAGTACGCACTGTTTATCTTGCTCTTGATACCCTCATACGAATCATGCATGTAAATAGCGCTTTTCGGCTTGGACTTTGACATCTTGTATTCCATAACAAGGTCAGGATTGCTCTTGAGGTCGGCAATGTTGCTGCCCGCCGGCATGCCCTGGAGGCCCAGCATCAGGGGATGGCTCACCACTACTGGCTTTTTCCATTTGTACCTGTCGGCGACCTCCCTTGCCAGAATGTTCGCCCTTCTCTGGTCTATCCCTAGCTGGCAGATGTCTATCTCCATCTGGAATATGTCGGTAACCTGCATGCACGGATAAAACAGCTGCGCCGCTGACAGCTTGTCCCCTTCCGTCCTGCCCATGATTGTGACGGCCCTCTTTACCCTATCAAGCGTGGTCGCTTTGCCTACGCGCATGAACCTGTCCCAGTACTCTATGCTGTCCATCAGGTCCTTGGCCCATATAATCTCGACCCTGTCAGTGTTAATGCCGCATGCCTTCCACACCTCCGCGAAGTACCTGCCAGCAGTCCTTATGTGGTCGAGATTGCCCTCGAACTTGTTGTTTACGAACGCGAAATAATCCGCAAGATAAAGCTTCGGCCTTATCCCTATCTTTAGCATTCTGGCCAGGTTGTGTGCTCTTAATAGACCGAAGTGGATAGGTGCAACACCCGACGGCTCAAAGCCGTCATATGCGATCGGATGGTCATTTGTTTCGAAGAGCTGCCTGAGCTCGTCCTCCGTGATTACCTCCTGAGCGAAGCTCTTCATTACCTCTACTTTGCTCTCTACGTCCATTGAACCACAAGACACACGCAAAGAAAGGCTTTAAGCCTTGCCTGCAGCTGCGGGCGCAGCATTGGCCCTGTCAAACCTCGGCATCATGAACACGACGTAGCCGGTTAGCAGCGCAAGGGCGCCGGCAACTGCGAACGCGAGCCAGTAGCCTATGTAGTATGATACATAGCCGGCCAGCAGCGCCCCGCCGAGCGAGCCCACTGCAGTTATTGCGCTGTACATGCCCAGCTTGCGGCCCCTCCTCTCGTTGCCCAGGGATTCGAACAGCATAGTGTTGAACGCTGTATAAAACAGCGCGTAGGCCGCGCCCGCCGCAAGCGGGTACATGATCAATCCGAGCTCAAGGTTGGCTGCCCTCCCTATCACAGCAAATCCTATACCTACGACTATGTATGCAAGGCCGCGCATGGTCATTGACGATACAGCCACGCGCATCTTCGCATGGCGTTCCGAAAGCATTCCCGAGTGGTAGAATGTCACAACCTGCACGACCATGCCCGCGAGCAGCACTAGGAGCACCTGGGAGTTACTCAGCCCTATGTGCCTGAGGCCGGCCGGATAAGCAGTTGTGAATAGCACGCCGCTGACCGAGAAGAGCAGGGCCGCAGTATAAAGCATGTTGAGGTTTGTAGGTGCGGGCACATGGACGAGTCCGGAAAGCGCGCGCTTGGTGTAGTCCTCTGCGCTCGCCACGGCCTTTCTGCCGACGAAGAATGCATGCATGGTCATGAGCCTGCTGCTCAGTGCGTGCATGCTGCTGATGATTGCCCTGCTCCCAAAAAGCCTCGTCGGCTCTTTCACCATCGATGTCATGAGAAGCGCAGCTAGTGCAAAAGGCGTGAGAAGTAAGAGCACCATGCCTATTCCGAAGAGGCCTGATAGGACTGTGACGAGGACGAAGCCCGCCATTCCGCCTATGCTCATGAACATCTGCAGCTTGGAGAAGCTGTCGGCCCACCGCTCCCTCGGCCCGGTCTCCATTACGAGGAGGTTCATTGGCGTGGCGTTAGCAGCCACTATG